>JBKPLN010000430.1:0-3787 GCA_046731635.1 Pseudomonadota bacterium
GCCATTGACCAGGGAACCACCTCAACGCGGTCAATCGCTTTCGATGCGGCGTTAAGACCGCTCGCCACATCGCAAGAGGAATTGCCGCAGATCTATCCCGCGCCAGGTCTTGTTGAGCACGATCCGGAAGAAATCTGGGCCGCGGTCGTTGCTACGGTGCGAGCGGTCATGGCGCAGGCGCGCGTGAGGGCCAGCGACGTCGCCGGGCTGGGCATTACCAATCAGCGCGAAACTGCTGTCATCTGGGACCGCGAAACCGGCAAGCCCGTTCACAATGCGATCGTTTGGCAGGATCGGCGAACCGCCGATTACTGCGAGTCAATGCGGCGCACCGGCCATGAGGACGAGATTTCAAGGAAAACCGGACTGCTGCTCGATCCGTATTTTTCCGCGACCAAGATCGCCTGGCTGCTCGACCGTGTCGACGGTGCGCGCACGCGCGCCGAACAGGGCAAGCTCGCCTTCGGCACAGTTGATTCCTTCATCCTTTGGCGTCTCACCGGCGGGAAGGTGCATCTCACAGACGCCACCAACGCTGCACGCACATTGTTGTTCGACATTGGCAGGGCGGAGTGGGACGGCGACCTTTGCCGCCTGTTCAACGTTCCGCAGGCGCTGCTTCCGGGCGTGCGGGACTGTGCCGGCGCATTCGGGGAGACAACGCCCGACCTGTTTGGTTCTCCGATTCCCATTCTGGGCATCGCGGGCGATCAGCAGGCGGCGACGATCGGGCAGGGGTGCTTCCGGCCTGGCATGCTCAAGTCGACCTATGGCACCGGCTGTTTCGCGCTGCTCAACACCGGCGACGGGCGGATTCGCTCACGCAGCCGGTTGCTCACAACGATCGCCTATCAGCTTGAGGGCAAGCGCACTTATGCGTTGGAGGGAGCGATTTTCGTTGCAGGCGCCGCCGTGCAATGGCTCCGCGATGAATTGAAGCTTATCGCTGCCGCGCCGGACGTTGGGCCCCTGGCGCAACGCGCCGATCCTGCTGAGCAGGTCTATCTGGTGCCGGCATTTGTCGGACTCGGTGCTCCCTATTGGGACGCCCAGGCGCGGGCCGCGATCTTCGGCCTGACGCGGAATTCCGGTCCGGCCGAACTTGCCCGGGCAGCGCTTGAGGCGGTGGCGTATCAGACGCGCGATCTGCTCGAAGCCATGCACGCAGATTGGCCGGCATCGAAAACATCTGCCACCGTGTTGCGTGTCGATGGCGGAATGACCGCAAGCGATCTCACCATGCAATTTCTGGCAGATATCCTCGCAAGTCCCGTCGATCGCCCGGTTGTGATGGAAACGACGGCATTGGGCGCGGCGTATCTCGCAGCGCGAGCCGCCGGTGTTGCTCCGGATCTCGAGGGTTTCGCCGCGCAATGGCAACTCGATCGACGCTTTGAGCCGCGCATGGAAGCAAGTGTCAGGGAGCGTAAATACTCCGGATGGAAAGAGGCGGTGCAGCGCACGCTGACAGCGCGCGCAAAGTAGCTCCAATATTCAAAGATGCCGGGTTGACGTGTCGGCGCGCCCCGCTAGCGTGCGGGCGCGAAATGAGGAATCGATGGCGGACGGTGAAGCTGCACAGACAAGGGCCGAGACACAGCCACTGGCGCGCTTTGCTGGGGTCAGCAAACGCTTTGGCGCGGTTACCGCAGTTGAGGCGCTTACGCTCGACATAGCGCAAGGCGAATTTTTCGCGCTGCTCGGTCCGTCCGGGTGCGGCAAGACCACGCTGTTGCGCATGCTTGCCGGCTTCGAGATGCCGACCGAAGGCCGCATAATGCTGGACGGTGAAGATATCGTCGCTGTGCCGCCGCATCGGCGGCCGGTGAACATGATGTTCCAGAACTATGCGTTGTTTCCGCACCTCACGGTGGAAGGCAACATAGGGTTCGGCTTGCGCCAGGAGAAGGCAAGCCGTGCCGAAATCGCGCAGCGCGTCGCGGAAATGCTGGCGCTCGTGCGTCTGGAAGGTTTCGGCGGCCGGCGCATCGACCAGCTTTCAGGAGGTCAGCGTCAACGGGTCGCGCTCGCGCGCTCGCTGATCAAGCATCCGCGCGTTCTCCTGCTCGACGAGCCGTTGGCCGCGCTCGACAAGAAGCTGCGCGCCGAGACGCAGTTCGAGCTCATGGAGTTGCAGCGCAAGCTTGGCACAACGTTCGTCATCGTCACCCATGACCAGGAAGAGGCAATGATTGTGGCCGACCGGATCGCCGTCATGAATCATGGCCGGCTGATACAAGTCGCGCCGCCGGCCGAGATTTATGAACGGCCATGCTCGCGTTGGGTCGCCGGGTTCATCGGCGAAGTAAACCTGATCGAGGGGAACATGAACGCGGGCGGAAGTATCGACTCCGCGTTGGGCCAGCTAAGGATCGTGGCGGCCGACAAGCGAAGGGCGGGTGATCCGGTCTCGCTGGCCTTGCGGCCCGAAAAAATCAGCGTGAGTGGCGAGCGCCCGGACGAAAAGGTCAATGCGGTGCGCGGTACCGTGTTCGAAATCGGGTACCGCGGCGACATGTCTATCTACAAGCTGCGGCTTGCATACCGTTCCGTCATGAAAGTCGCGATCGCCAACACAGGCAAGGCCGGCAAGACTGCATTCGCAGTCGATGACCTGGTCTGGCTGTCGTGGCCACCCGAAGCTGGCGTGGTCTTGGCGGAGTAGCGATGAAAATGGAGCCTACGCAACTCAGGCATGCACGGGCGACCGTACTGCTGCCCTATCTTTGGCTTGTCGCCTTTTTTCTCGTGCCGTTCCTGATCGTGCTCAAGATCAGCCTCTCGCAAACCGTGCTTGCGCAGCCTCCGTATGTGCCCGTTTTCGACATTTCCAGCGGTTGGGCAGGTCTGACCGAATTTGTCAGCGGACTCTCGATTGATTCATTTCGCCTGCTGTTTTCCGACACGATCTATCTGCTGTCGTATCTCAAGAGCCTGCAGGTCGCCTGCATCTCGACCATCATCCTGCTGGCGATCGGCTATCCCTTCGCATATGGCATCGCGCGTTCGCCGCGAGGCGTTCAGCCGCTTCTGGTGATGGCCGTCGTACTGCCGTTCTGGACGTCGTTTTTGATACGCGTCTATGCCTGGATCAATATTCTGCAACGCGATGGATTGCTGAACGATGTGTTGATGAAACTGCACATCATCGACGCGCCGATGACCTGGTTATCGTCCGACAGCGCGATCTATATCGGCATGGTCTATTCTTATTTGCCGTTCATGGTGCTGCCGCTCTACGCCACGCTCGAGAAGATGGACGAGAGCCTGCTGGAGGCAGCCGCTGACCTCGGCTGTCCCCGGTGGAAGTCGTTTTGGCTGGTCACCGTGCCGCTGTCGGTGCGGGGAGCGGCTGCCGGTGCGCTGCTTTGCTTCATTCCCATTATCGGCGAATTCGTCATTCCCGATCTGCTTGGGGGGTCGGAGACCCTGATGATCGGGCAGACATTGTGGACCGAATTCTTCTCCAATCGCGACTGGCCGGTTGCTTCTGCCATCGCGGTGACGCTGCTAGTGCTGTTGCTCGTGCCGATCCTTTTTTACGAGCGTCTTCAGCAACGCTCGCTTGAAGGAGGTCGTTGATGAAGCGTGGCGCTTCGGTCTTCAACGTCGTTGCGGTCGCGTTCGGTCTCGCATTCCTTTACTTGCCGATCGCCATTCTTGTCATCTACTCGTTTAATGCCTCGCGGCTGGTCACCGTCTGGGGCGGCTGGTCGCTCGCCTGGTATCGCGAGCTGCTGCACGACAAGGCCATCCAGCAGGCCGCGTGGATTAGCGTGCGTGTCGC
>JBKPLN010000431.1:0-5238 GCA_046731635.1 Pseudomonadota bacterium
GAGATATCAAGCGGTCCACATCGTTTTCTTGCCGACGAGCCGGTCAAGGCGGGCGGGCTCGATTCCGGTCCGGGCCCGTACGATCTGTTGCTCGCTGCCCTCGGTGCCTGCACATCGATGACGCTGAGACTCTACGCCGACATCAAAAAGCTGCCACTTGAACGCGTGTCGGTGCGGCTAACTCACAACAAGATCCATGCCGAGGATTGCCTCAACTGTGAAACCAAGGAAGGCCTGATCGATCGCATTGATCGCAATATAAGTTTGGAAGGCGCACTCAGCGCCGAGCAGCGCAAGCGACTCCTGGAGATCGCCGACAAGTGTCCGGTACATCGGACACTGGAATCAGAAATTGAGATTCGGACTCGTGAAACGACAGTGTGACGGCAATGCGTTTGACATGGTTACGACCGATTGAATTTCTTTACGGTAGGTATATTTAGGCGCCATGCAGGACGCCGCACGCGCACTGACGCAGCAATTTCTCGCCTGGGTCGCGGAGGCGCCGAGGAGCTATTCGGACGCCGAAGCGTGGCGGCGGAGCTGCCCCCATCTCTCGATCTGGGAAGACGCCATCGCCGATGGGCTGATCCGTTTTGAAAACAGCAGCAGCATGAAAGAATCGCGAATTCTGCTGACCACGCGCGGGCGCTCCTTCCTCAAAATGAATTGATCATTTTCGGGCCGCCGCGGGGGAAATGAAGAGCGGGGCGAAGGGTTCTGGCAGATAGTTTGTTTGTGCAAGAACCCTCATGAATAGCCCCGCAGATCCCCGCCTCGTTTGGGTCGCGACCGTTTTGGCCGCGGCCGTCTTCATCCTGTACGTTACGCATATCTAGGCTTGGGCCATACCTCGTGGCCTATACCTTGCAGCTTGACGTCCTTCATTCGGTCTATAGACTAGAACAAAGCATGAACAAAGAGACCAAACTGAATAACTCCGCGTCTCCAAAGGCTTATGATTACAGAACTGCGCCATCGCCTGTTGGCTTTGCAACGACGACCGGAACTTGAAAACAAGGTCGGTCCCCTGCCGTTGGGCATTCCAGCGATTGATGAGGTTCTTGGCGGCGGGCTCCTGCGTGGCGCCCTGCATGAAATCGCAGCGCCAGGGGAGCCTCATATTGCTGCAACGGCTGGCTTTGCTTTGGGCTTGGCCGGACATGCCGGGAAAACACGCAGTGTCTTCTGGGTCGCCGAAGAGATGGCGCTCGCCGAAAACGGCGCACCGCATGGGGCCGGTCTTGATGCCTTCGGCCTCGCACCCGAGCGGTTGGTGATGGTGAGCGTTGCGCATCGCCGCGATCTGCTGTGGGCGATGGAAGAGGCTCTGCGCTCCCGCGCGGCTGGCGTGGTGATCGGCGAGATGCGAGTTGGCCGGATCGAAGAAGTGGCAGTGCGCCGGCTTTCACTCGCGGCAGCGGACAGCGGCGCGCTGGCATTCCTGCTGCGCGCGATCCCGCCAAGCGATGCCTCTACTGCGGCGACCCGCTGGATTGTGGGAGCTGCACCTTCGGTGACTTCGCAATGTCCCAGCGCGCCGCGCTTTGTCGCGCACCTTGCCCGCAATCGCTACGGCCCTCTCGGCTCATGGATTCTTGAATGGAGTGACAGCGATGAGCGATTCATCCTCCCAACGCATGCTCAGCCTGTGGCTGCGCCGGCTCTCAACCGATCGCATCGCCAGGTTGCATAAAAATTCTCCGCCTTTCCGCAATGCGGGGAAAGGTGAAAGAGCACTTGTCGTCACCGGCAAGCGCGGCAATGCCGAGGTTCTCATCTCAATCGATGATGCAGCCGAGCGGCTGGGACTTGCGCCAGGTCTCGCATTGGCTCAGGCGCGCGCCATGTATCCCGGGATTGATGCGGTCCCCGAAGATGCCGAGGCCGATGCTGCCTTGCTCGAGTCCATTGCAGATTGGTGCCTGCGTTACACGCCACTGGTCGCTTGCGATCCGACCGACGGCCTGCTGCTCGATATCAGCGGTTGCGCGCATCTTTACGGCGGTGAACGCGAACTGGTTGCCGATCTCAGTGGCCGATTGGAAGACGCCGGTTTCGCCTATTCGCTCGCCATTGCCGGCACGATCGGTGCCGCCTGGGCTGCCGCACATTATGGCGAACCGGCAAGCTATGCAGGGGGAGAGGAGCTTGCGCTGCTTGCGCCATTGCCATTGTCCGCGCTGCGGCTTCCACCGGCGACGGTCGCAGGTCTCGCCCGCGTCGGTTTGAAGCGCATCGGCGAAATCGCCGGTCTTCCACGGGCGCCGCTCACCGCACGATTCGGGTCCGAGGTTCTGCGCCAGCTTGATCGTGCATTCGGCCACGGACAGGAACCGTTGACGCCGCGGTTGCCGGTTGCGCCATATGTCGCCGAGCAGCGATTTCCCGAACCGATTGCGCGCGAGGAGGATGTCCTCGCGATCACCGCACGGCTGGCGCGGCGACTGCAATTTGCATTGGAACGGCGCGGCGATGGCGCCCGCCGCATCGAGCTGACATTGTTCCGCACCGATGGCGTGGTTCGCCGCATCGCCGCCGGCACGTCACGGCCATTGCGCAATCCGGACGATATCTGCGCGCTGTTCGTGGAGCGGCTCGCCGCGCTCGGCGATGCGCTCGATCCCGGCTTTGGCTTTGACATGGCACGGCTATCGGTCGTTGTCGCCGAGCTCTGCCCTTCTGAACAAGTCGGCATAATCGGCGGGGAGGATGCGGCCGACCTTTGTCGCCTGGTCGACCGCCTGAGCGCGCGCCTGGGCGCGCGTCGCGTACGCCGGCTGACGGCGCAAGATAGTCATATTCCCGAACTGGCAGAGACTGGCCTCCCCGCGCAAGTCGTCAATGGCGATGTGGGCTGGAATGCGTTCCGCCAATATCGAGAGCAAACCAATCTTCCGCCGCGTCCGTTGCGGCTGCTGGCACGGCCAGAGCCGATCGAAGCCGTGGCGGAAGTACCGGATGGCCCGCCCTTACGCTTTCGATGGCGGCGGGCATTGCACGAAGTGATCGCAGCCGAAGGCCCTGAACGGATCGAAGGAGCCTGGTGGAGCGAACACGGCGGACCGGCGCGGGATTATTTCCGCGTCGAGGACAAGAGCGGACTTCGATTCTGGCTCTTCCGGGCAGGGCTTTACCGCGACTTGTCGCAAGGAACAGCCGCGCCAAGCTGGTTCCTTCACGGGACCTTTGCGTGACGATGATAGGCCACACGTTCTTTTTCTTCCCTCTCCCCTTGTGGGAAAGGGTGCCGAGCGAACGAAGTGAGCGAGGCGAGTGAGGGGGAAATGCCAACAATGACATTCTTCGAAACACGGCAGGAGTACTTCAGCAGATTATCGAAACAATCGAACGATCCCCCTCACCCCGCGGCCTTCGGCCGCGGACTCTCTCCCACGAGGGGAGAGAGTTAGAAGTCCTGCGTAAGTACCATGCGTTACATCGAATTTTGCGTTGCCTCGAATTTCTCCTTCCTGCGTGGCGCCTCGCATCCGGAAGAGCTGATGGTCCAGGCCGCCCATATCGGGCTGGCCGGCTTAGGACTCTGCGACCGCAATTCAGTGGCAGGCGTGGTGCGCGCCCACCTCGCCAAGCACGAGCAAAATTTATCGCTGCGCTATCACCCGGGCGCGCGGCTCGTTTTCGCCGACGGGACGCCCGATATTCTCGCCTACCCGCGCGATCGCACCGGATGGGGCAGACTGACCCGCTTGCTCACTGTGGGAAATCTTCGCGCCAAAAAGGGCGATTGCGTTCTGCATCTGGACGACCTGCTGGCGCATGCCTTTGGGCTGGAATTGATCGCCATGGGCGCCTCTTCCCGGCTGCTGGCGCGTCTGCGCGAAGCTGCACCGCATCGCGTCCGGCTTGCCGCTTCCATGCTTTATCGCGGGCACGACGGCGCCCGACTGGCGCATCTCAAGGAAGTCGCGCACACCACCGGCGTGCCGCTGATCGCTGTCAACGATGTCCTCTATCATCATCCCGGCCGGCGGCCGCTCGCCGACGTGCTCACCTGCATCCGCGAAAAGACAACAATTGATCGCGCTGGCCGCAAGCTTGCTGCCAATGCCGAGCGATATCTGAAACCGCCGCAAGAAATAACGCGGCTGTTTCGTGATACGCCGGAAGCGATCACGGAAACGCTGGTGCTCGGCGATGCGCTTTCCTTCTCCCTCGATGAACTGCGCTACGAATATCCCGACGAACAGGTAGAGGGCTTCGACAATGCCCAGGATGCGCTGGCCCACTTCACCTATGAAGGCGCAGCCCACCGCTATCCGCAGGGCATCCCTGACAGGGTGCGGACGAATCTTGAGCATGAACTCAAGCTGATCGCCCGGTTGGAATATGAGCCTTATTTTCTCACGGTTTACGACATCGTGCGGTTTGCACGCTCGAAGGGCATTCTTTGCCAGGGCCGCGGTTCGGCTGCGAATTCTGCCGTCTGCTACTGTCTGGGCGTAACCGAGGTCGATCCCGATCGCGCCGACCTCCTGTTCGAACGATTCATTTCCCCAGAACGGCGAGAGCCTCCCGATATCGACGTCGATTTCGAGCACGAACGGCGCGAAGAGGTCATTCAATATATTTACGACAAGTACGGTCGCGAACGCGCCGGCATCGCCGCCACCGTGATTTCATATCGCGGCCGCTCGGCGATCCGCGAGGTCGGCAAAGCCTTTGGCTTGAGCGAGGACACCATCGGAGCCCTGTCGTCCTCTATCTGGGGCGGCGGTGGCGGCGCAGTTTCGAAGGACGCGGTGACCAGAACCGGCCTCGATCCGCAAAGCCGGCGCATGCGCCAGATCCTCTCGCTTGCGCATGAGATCAATGGTTTTCCGCGACACCTTTCACAGCATGTCGGCGGCTTCGTGATTACGCGCAGACGTCTCGACGAAGTGATGCCGATCGGCAATGCGGCGATGGACGATCGCACCTTCGTCGAATGGGACAAGGACGATCTCGATGCGCTTGGCATCTTGAAAGTCGATGTGCTCGGCCTTGGCATGCTCTCATGCGTGCGCAAGGCGATCGATCTGGTGGAGAGGCATTACGGCGAGCGGCACACGCTTGCCACCATCCCGGCCGAGGATCCTGCGGTCTACCGCATGCTGTGTCGCGCGGACTCTCTCGGCGTATTTCAGGTGGAAAGCCGCGCGCAGATGACCATGCTGCCGCGTTTGAAGCCACAAAACTTTTATGACCTGGTGATTGAGGTGGCGATCGTGCGGCCGG
>JBKPLN010000432.1:0-5189 GCA_046731635.1 Pseudomonadota bacterium
ATTCACAGCGGAGACAATGCTCTCGAGCGTGTCACCGGTCATGAGGGGAGCTGAGGCTGCTTCGCCCCAGCCGACGACACCATTGTCGGCCTCAATGCGCACCAGCACATTATCGGCACGCCCGACCTCCTCGCCCGCCATGATGACCGGCTTAAGCATCGGCAAGCGGACCGCGATCGGCTCGATCGTCCTGATTTCCATACCGTTTAGCCGACGACGACTTCGCTACAATTTCTGAATGCCAGCTTGGTCAATGATCTCTTTGAACATGGTGATTTCCTTGGTCACCCGCGCCCACGCTGCGTCGGCGCCTTTCGGCCGCACTAGGAAGCCGGCCTGGTACAGTTTCTCTTTCATGTCCGTCGTGCCGAGAACCTTGAGTGTTTCCTGCTCCAGCCACTTGATGGCTTCGGGCGGAGTCTTCGCCGGTGCGAGCAGCACGGTGTCCGTCGCGAACACAAAATCCTTGTAGCCCAGCTCTGTCATGGTCGGGACATCGGGCATGTCCGGCCAGCGGGTTTCGCCGGTCACCACCAGGCACCGCAGCGTGCCGGCCTTGATGTGGGGTGCGGCCGGCGGCAGCGAGCCCGAGCTCAGTTGCGCGGTGCCGCTCAGCAGCGCCTGCAAGGCATCGCCGCCGCCCTTGTAGACGACGTTCTCCAGCTTGGGGAGTTTTTCGCGAATCTTCAGAACCTCGAGCTGGATCTGCGGCGTCGTGCCGATCGGCGGCGTCGCGCAGTTGAACTTGTCCGGATTGGCCCGCGCGAGGTCGACAAATTCCTTCATCGTTTTTGCCGGCAGGTCCGACTTGACGACGAAGGTATTGGGCGAGGTTGCCAGCTCGCAGACGCCGACGAAATCCTTCAGCGCGTCATAGGGGATCTTGTTGTAGAGGCTGGCATTGACCGAATAGGCATTGGTCGCGAGTAGGAACGTGTATCCGTCGCCTTCGGACCGCGCGGCGGCGCCCATGCCGATATTGCCGCCGGCTCCGCCGATATTCTCGATGATGAAGGTCTTGTCCGTCGATTGCTGAAGCGCGGCGGTAATCATCCGGCCAACCAGATCGGACGGCCCGCCCGGCGTGTTGGCCACGACGATCTTCACTGTCCGCTCAGGATAGGCGGCATAGGCCGATCGCACGCGCAGGAATGCCGGCGCGGCGACGCCCGCGGCCACCGCGCCCGCACCCTTCATGAGAGCACGCCGTGACGGCAGCGAATTCCGGTTGGATTTTGTCATCGTCCTCCCTTTCAGCTTTCGACAGATTTTCTGATTAGCGCGGTTATTGGTCTTAGGCTAAGCTTTTGCGATTACTGGAGCAATGGCCTCGCACACGGGCGGGCGGCGATTTGATCGCAGACAACAGATTTCACGATATCCAAATGGCAGCCGCCCGGTCACTCCAGCCATGACAGATAGCCGAACGCGAGCAACAACCTGGCACGAGATCGTGCTCGCGACCCTGAAGGACAACGATGTCAGGCTCATCGTTTACGTGCCCGATCGCGTCTTCACGCCGCTGATCAAGGCCTTTCACGCCGATCCATTCTTCACCACCTTCGCCGCGACCCGCGAGGAAGAATCGCTCGGCATCGTCAGCGGCGCGTGGATGGGCGGCATGCGCGGCGCCGTTCTCATGCAGACCAGCGGCTTCGGCACGATCCCGAATGCGCTTGCCTCGCTGGTCGTGCCCTGCCAGATCCCGGCGCTCATCTTCGTCTCGGAACGCGGCACGCTCGGCGAGTTCAATCTCGGCCAGGCGCTGGTGTGCAAGACCATGCGGCCGGTGCTCAACTCGCTTGCGGTCGAAAACATCACGATCACGCGCCAGGACGAGCTTGCGTTCAGCATCGACCGTTCGATCAAGCAGGCGGTCGCCACGCAGGCGCCGGTCACATTTATCCTTTCGCCGCTCTTGACGGGCGGCAAGGTCTTCGAGGGTTGACCGCGCCATGACCGCGACATCATCCGGAGCGATCGGCGCGCACAACGCCAAGGTGATGAACCGCTTCGACCTGACCAAGAAACTTGTGGCGCAGCTCAAGCGCGACGAAGCGGTCATCGGCGGGATCGGCAACGCCAATTTCGACCTGTGGGCCAGCGGGCAACGGCCGCAGAATTTTTACATGCTTGGCAGCATGGGCCTTGCGATCCCGATCGCGCTTGGAGTCGCGATCGCGCAGCCGCAGCGCCACGTGATTGCGCTCGAAGGCGACGGCTCGCTGCTGATGCAGCTCGGGTGCCTTGCAACCGTTGCCGAGCGCACCCCGAAAAATCTCACCATCGTGGTGTGGGACAATGGCATCTACCAGATCACCGGCTCGCAGCCGACGGCGAGCGCGGCGGCCGCGGACCTTGTCGCCATTGCGCGCGGCGCCGGCATCGCCAATAGCGCCTGGGCCGCGGACGAAGCGGATTTCGATCGCCTGGCATCATCCGCGCTGAAGGGCGAGGGGCCCAGCCTGATCGCCGCGCGCATCGACAACAAGCCGGCGGTCACAACCACCGATCGCGACCCGGTCCAAATCCGCGAGCGCTTCATGCGCGGATTGGGAGTGCGGTGAGATCGTTCCACGATTTGAAACGCACCGCTTCTCCACTGTCATGCCCGGCCTTGTGCCGGGCATCCACGTCTTTACGGCCTTGCAAGGATCAAGACGTGGATGGCCGGGACAAGCCCGGCCATGACGGGGTAACGTTAATGCCGTGTGACCAACGGTCGAGGTCTGAAATGCCTGAGTTCGACGGAGTTGTCATCGGCGCGGGTCATAACGGCCTCACGGTTGCGGCTTATCTTGCACGCGCCGGCCTGCGCATCGCCGTGCTCGAGGGCAACAACCGCATCGGCGGCGGCTGCAGCACCGACGCCGACATCCTTCCCGGCTTCCGGCTCAACCTGCATGCCAATTTCTACATGGGGATGAGCCATTGCCCGCTGATCGAGGATCTTGAGCTCTATCGCTACGGTTTTTCCTATATCGAACCGCCCGTGCAGCAGGCGGCGGTCTTCCGCGATGGCACCTGCATCACCATCCACAAGGACCTGGACAAGACCTGCGCCTCGCTCGCGCGCTTTTCGAAGCAGGATGCGGAGACGTTCCGCGCGCTCTGGCACACGTATTGTCTTGAGATGCGGCCGTTGCTGGCCTGCCTGCTCTACAACGCGCCGATGCCGCGCGAGCAGCTTGTCGAACGGCTGAGCGGAGCGAAAGCGAAGGAACTGCTGTCCCACGCGCAGCACGATCTGTTCAGCGTCGTGCGCAAGCATTTTGTCGACGAGCGCATCCGCACGCTGTTCACCTCGTACATGCACGTCATCACCACCGAGAACGTGATGGGCGCCGGCATCGTGTTCCCGGCGATCTTTGCCAACATCGCAAGCTTCACGCTGCCGGTTGGCGGCGCGGTCTCGTTGGTGAATGCGCTGACCCGCGTGCTCGAGGCCGCCGGCGGGCAGGTGATCGCCGGAGCCGATGTGAAGGAGATCGTCGTCAGGCAGGGGCGCGCGACCGGAGTAAAGCTGGGGGATGGGCGGACGATCGAGGCGAAGAAATTCATCGCCAGCGCCATCGATTTTCCCACGACGGTGCTGATGGCCGGCGAGGAGCTCTTCCCGAGCCAGTTCGTGAAAAGGCAAGAGCCTGGCACTGGGGCAACCACAGCCTGGTGACCCTGCACCTCGCGCTCAGGGATCCGCCGGCCTACCGCGCCGCGGCTTTCGATCCCGACGCCTCGCGCGCCTACAACATTTTCTTCGGCATGGACGACATCGAGGACGTGGCGAACTGCTTCGACGATTGCGCGACGAAGAAATTCCCCAGGGTGCTGATGGGCAACGGTGCCTGCAACACCCTGTTCGATCCGACCTATGCGCCGCCGGGCAAGCACTCTGCATTCTGGTGGCCCTTCGCGCCCTACTCGGTCGACGGCTCGCCGCAGGAATGGGAGCGTAACCGTGCCGACTACACGCAGCGAGTTCTCGACTACTGGCGGATCTACGCTTCGAACCTGGAGGGCGACAACCTGCTCGGCACTTACCTGTTCACGCCGCTCGACGTGGAACGCCTGAACCGCAACATGCGGCAGGGCGCGGTGCGCATGGGCGCCTACGTGCCGAACCAGCTCGGCATCAACAGGCCGCATCCGCTGATGCCCGGCTCGCGCACCCCGGTGGAAGGGCTCTACCTGTGCGGCTCGTCGTCGGGCAATGGCGGTGGCGTCAACGGAGCGGCGGGCTATATCGCCGCAAACGCGATTGCCGACGATCTGCAAATCAAGCGCACGTGGAGGCCCATGCCCGCGCCGGAATGGAGGGATTGAGGTGCCAGAGGCGGCTCAATCCTCCGTTCATTTCCTCGCACTGCCTCTCCACTAGTCATGCCCGGCACTCGGGTCCGGCCTTCGGCCGGCCCTAGCACAAGCTTTATGCCGGGCATCCACGTCTTAAGATGTCGAATAAGTAAAACGTGGATGGCCGGGACATAGGCGTGCGAAAGCACGCCGTCCTTTGGACGGCTATGCCCGGCCATGACGAGTCTCGGTCCCCGCTTCCGCGGGGACGAACGGTCTACGCTCGGCTCTTCCATCTCCGTTCATTCCCGCGAAAGCGGGAATCCAGGGTCACAAGCTCTGGCTGGGTCCCGCTTTCGGGGACGAACGGGCGAAGAACTCTCGCCCTACTTCAGCGTCACCGTGTCGAAATTCGCGGGCATGATGATTTCCAGCAGTTCGCAGTCGTCGGAATAGCCAAGCACGGTGTGCTTGATCTTCGGCGGCTGGATCCAGCATGAGCCGGCCTGGAACGTGTGCACGCCCTGGCCCTCGAACTCGCTGGTGAACGAGCCCTTGAGCACGAAGATCATCTGAAACTCGACGTCGTGGTAGTGCCCGATCGCAACCTCTTGCTCGTCGAACGGCTTGGTCATGCGGATCACGTGTGCCTGCACCATGCCGTTGGTTGCGGGCGAGATGCCGAGATCGCGATAGGCGGAGTAGGGGCGCAGGCCGTGGTCGAAATCTTCCTCGCGATGATGGCTGACGACGAAACGTTGCGGCTTGCGCGTTTTTGCGCGCGCCGCGGATTTCGCGGCAATTTTCTTTTTGCTCATTTTTGATTTTGCTCTGGTTGCCTTGGTCTTGCGTTTTGTTTTCGCCATGACAGGCCTCCTACGCGTGAAACGTCACTC
>JBKPLN010000433.1:0-5512 GCA_046731635.1 Pseudomonadota bacterium
ATGAAACTGGAACCTGTGCGACGAGCTTACCTTGATTGCGAACAGGCAGCACGACCATGCCCGCACTCATACCGGCCATCCTGACTGCATCGCAGCTTGTTCTGGCTGCGGACTCTATCCCGAAATTCGATGTCGAGCGCACGTGTCGGCCAGCGGCCACATCGGGAGTTCTGCCTGGGCGTGATTCATCGGCATGTCAGCGAGACGAACAAGACGCCCGCAACAGGCTCGAAAAGGACTGGAGCCAATACAGCGCTGCGCAACGCAACCAGTTGCGCGGGGCCGCGCTCGATCGGGCACCGAGCTACGTCGAATTGTTGACCTGCCTGGAAATAGCCAAGCAGGCCAAGGAGCTGCCGAAAGAGCCCGGGCTAGGGACGACAGGACAGCGATGATTTTCAGGGCTTCTTGCCGGGCGGAGAATTATATGGGCTGCTGGAAGAGCCCTGCGTCTGCGCCAACTTGTAGGCGGAGAGCTGCTTGGGCCTGTCCTTGTCGGCCTTGGGCTTCTTCTTTTCCTTTGTCGAACGCATCTGACCTTTTGCCATAGCCACCTCCCTGACGTGGAGCGATGGCGAATGCTAGCCAGCGCATCGGTTGGCGCAAGGGGATGCCAACGGCAACTCAGGTCTTAGGCGGCGCGGTCCCCGTCGCTTTCATCTTTTCGTCAATGCATTTGTTGACGAGGTCCGCGCGCTTATCGAGGTTTTCGCGAGCGCTGCCCTTTTCGGTGCGCATCCAGCATTCCCGGGCCGCCCGCGTGCGCGTCATTGGCTCGGCCTTCTGGGCAGGTTCCGCTGACCGGGAGGCATGGGCTGCTGTGGTATCAACGTCCGGCCTGGTCGACGAAACGGTCGCGCGCGGGGCGTCAGCAGCCGTCGGACCAATGCCGTCAGTTTCGCAAGCCGCAAGCGTGAACACGCACGCGAGGAGCAACCCCAAACGAGAAGCGAAATAAATTACAGGCTTCATACATGCGTTCCAGAGGCTTTGAGCGAGGTGAGGCCGCCGGCTATTTGCCCGAAAACACCCTCACGCGCAACGCCTTTGGCAACCGGCCATCACAATCGCGTGCGCGAGAACGAACCGCCACGCGCACGGGAACGTTTGTTCCTCAACAAGGCCGCGGAACCAATTCTGGAGGCAACAGTATGCGTATTTTTTTGACGGCCGCCACGGCGGCTGCGCTCGTCTGTGGCGTTGCCCGGGCGAATGAACACACCCAACCGCCCGCAAACGGCGATGCCGCCGTGGGCGTCGGCATCATCTGCAACACGCCGCAACAGGCGCAACAATTCGTGAAGCTCCGAAGCTCCGGCATTCGGCCCGAACACGCGATGCAGGCCGTTAATGCCAGCGCGCGTGATGCCCGTGCGTGCGGTGTCGCCGCGGTCGCTTATGTCCGTGATGAGACTGTAGATACCATGAAGCTCAAGAACAGTCTGGTGCAGATTGTGCGGATCAACGTGGTCGCCGGCTTTAACGGTGCCGGCTGGCAGCGCATCTCGGACATGGTCCAATACGCCGTCTTGGAAGGCGAAGGCGAATCCGTCTGACACGCGACGGAATGTTCCTCCGCAACCCGCAACGGGATCGCGCGTTTTTCATAAGGCGGCGACATTTTTGAGGAACGAGCCATGTTAACTCGTTTCGCGTCTGCCGGCGCAATTTTGGCACTCGCAATATGCGGCGCTCACGCAGATGAAAATCAGCATTCGGCGCCGTGTCGCAGAACGTGAAGCTTCCGGCGCTCCATTTGACTAATCCGCAGCGCGAACACGTTCGAAAAGCTGTCCTCACCAAGCACAACGATGTCGAATTCCAGCTTGCGGAGACGAAATCGGCAAAGGATTTTGAGCCGAAGGTCGGCGCGACGCTGCCGCAAGGTCTCGTTCCGGACGGGTTTCCGGATTCAGTCATCGGGCAATTGCCGCAGCTGCGCGATTACGCCTATTTGAAAATGAAAGACCAGGTGCTGATCGTCGATTCGATCAGTCGCAAGATTGTCGACACGTTTTCGGAAACACAGCCTTTAACCTGAATAGATTAACGCCAGTACTTAACCAATTCGGCTGTTTTGATTTGCTCTGGGGCCCGTCGTTCTCGAAATTGAGCCCACAACGAGTTCGCGATTTCAAGTCGCGGCGATTGAGGTTGGAGAACGCATGGTCGCGAAGGTTATCGTTGCAATAGCGGTGGCCGCTTTCGTCGGCATGCTGTCTGGCGGCACTGACGCATGGGCGCGCGGGGGCAAACGCGGCCATGGTGGCGGCATGAACTCCGCGTGGATGGGAAAGAGCGTGCACGGAGCTCACGGGAAGTCCGGACTCACAGTTCTGCCAGGGCGTCTGGTACCAGGTGACTAGATCGCCGACTTCCTCTGAGTCATCGGCGACCTATCAGCGAAACTCGCAACCAATCGACAAGTGATCGCTGGGCAATGTCAAATCATCGAACCGGTGGGCGAAAGATGAATCACATCAGCGGCTGCAATCTGAAACTGGCGCTGCTCGGCGCCGCGGTCGCTGCGTGTGCTTTTGCTTCTGCATGTATTCCGTCGCAAGCCGCTGACCTGGGCACGGATCATTATCGGTCGGGCGTCAGGCATGTCAGGACGACGTTGTATTTTTCGAACTGGCGCGACCGCTGTGCCTATGCAGGCTTCTACTGTCTCTATGCCTGGGACGGCTACGTCTATAGTTATCCATGGGATGATCGTCCATCCGCCTATGCGTTCGCGCGCCGGCATCATCGTCGGCACTTCTAGTAGGCGCACACAGCCTCCGCCGCGGCGCAACTTCATTCGTCGGAAGTTTAACGACGCTTGTTACTACGGAAGCCGCCGCGCATTCCCGGCCGGCCCAGCTTGGAGCGCGGGGAATCCGGTCGCGATGGCTTCACCTCGTGCGACAAAGCAATGCCCATTTCGTCGAGATGCGGCTTGTGCGGCCGGCTCAGGCCCTTCGTTTGCGCCACCATCACGTCGCGGGCCGCTGGGTTGTCCAACACCGCGAGTTCAGTGGCGCGAAGACGCTTGATTTCGTCACGCAGCCGCGCAGCCTGCTCAAAGTCGAGATCGGCCGCCGCCTCGCGCATGCGCGTCTCAAGGTCGGCGATCACCGCCTCGAGATTATGACCGATGGTAGCGGCCTCGGCGAATTCGCCGGAGCCGGCGGGTCCCGTGGCAATGAGCACGTGGTCGCGCTCGTACACGCTATCCAGAATGTCGGCGATGCCCTTGCGCACGCTCTCCGGCGTGATCCCGTTTTCCGCGTTGTAGGCCTGCTGCTTTTCGCGCCGCCGATTAGTCTCCTCGATCGCGCGCTGCATTGAGCCTGTTACCGTGTCTGCATAAAGCACGACCTTGCCGTCAACGTTACGCGCGGCACGGCCGATGGTCTGGATAAGGCTGGTCTCGCTGCGAAGAAATCCTTCCTTGTCCGCGTCGAGAATAGCTACCAGCGCGCATTCGGGGATATCGAGTCCTTCGCGCAGCAGGTTGATGCCCACCAGCGCGTCGAATGCGCCGAGCCGCAGGTCCCGGATGATCTCGATGCGCTCCAGCGTGTCGATGTCGCTGTGCATGTACCGCACGCGGATTCCTTGTTCATGCAGATACTCGGTCAGATCCTCGGCCATGCGTTTGGTCAGCACGGTGACCAGCGAACGGAATCCCTTGGCGGCGACCTGCCGTACCTCGCCGACCAGATCATCCACCTGCGTGCGCGCGGGCCGCACTTCGACGGGAGGATCGATCAGCCCGGTAGGCCGGATCACCTGTTCGACGAAGACGCCGCGCGCCTCTTCCATCTCCCAAGGGCCCGGTGTCGCCGAAACGGCGAGCGTCTGAGGACGCATGGCATCCCATTCCTCAAAGCGCATCGGACGGTTGTCCATGCATGACGGCAGCCGGAAGCCATATTCGGCGAGAGTTGCCTTGCGGCGGAAATCGCCGCGATACATGCCGCCGAGCTGCGGAATCGTGACGTGGCTTTCGTCGACGAAGACGAGTGCGTTGTCGGGCACATACTCGAACAATGTAGGCGGCGGCTCGCCCGGCTTGCGGCCGGTGAGATAACGCGAGTAGTTCTCGATGCCCGCGCAGCTGCCGGTTGCCTCCATCATCTCGAGATCGAAAGTCGTCCGTTGCTCGAGCCGTTGCGCCTCCAGAAGACGGCCCGCGGCATTGAGCTGGTCCAGGCGCTGACGCAGCTCCTGTTTGATGCCGGCAATCGCCTGCAGCAGTGTTGGCCGCGGCGTCACGTAGTGGGAATTGGCGTAGATTTTCACGAAGTCGAGCTCGTCCGTCTTCTGACCAGTGAGGGGGTCCATCTCCTCGATCTTCTCGATTTCGTCGCCGAAGAGGTGAACTCGCCAGGCGCGGTCCTCGTAGTGCGCCGGGAAAATATCGACCGTATCGCCGCGCACGCGGAACGAGCCGCGATAGAAATCACCTTGCGTGCGCTTGTATTGCAGCGCGACCAGATCGGCGAGGAGCTGCCGCTGATTTATCTTGCCGCCCTGCTTCAGCGTGAAGGTCATTGCCGAATAAGTTTCCACCGAGCCGATGCCGTAAATGCACGACACCGAGGCAACGATCACCACGTCGTCGCGTTCGAGAAGCGCGCGCGTCGCCGAGTGACGCATGCGGTCGATCTGCTCGTTGATGGTGGATTCCTTTTCGATGTAGGTATCGGTGCGCGGAACGTAGGCTTCGGGTTGGTAGTAATCGTAGTATGAAACGAAATACTCGACGGCGTTGTCAGGGAAGAATGACTTGAACTCGCCATAAAGCTGCGCCGCCAGCGTTTTGTTGGGCGCAAGAATAAGAGCAGGGCGCTGCGTCGCCTCGATCACCTTGGCCATCGTGAAGGTCTTGCCCGAGCCGGTAACGCCAAGAAGCACCTGGGTGCGGTCATTGCGCTTGACGCCCTCTACCAGCTCCTCGATCGCCTGTGGCTGGTCGCCCTTAGGCTCGAAGTCCGAAGCGATGACAAGTTCCTTGCCGCCCTCGGATTTCTCCGGGCGCGGCGGGCGATGCGGGGTCCATGGCGTTGTCGTGAATTCAGGCCGTCCTTCGCGCAATAGCCGTTCAAGAGACTGCTGGCTGGCAATACCGGCAAAACCGCCAGGCTGCGTGGGCAGATCGGCACGGGGGAGACGATATTTCGGATCTTCCCTTTTCAGAGCGGCCGGGAGTGCTGCTTCCTCGTCGCCAAGGCCCAGCTCGTTCGCCAGCTGCGGATCAAGGCCCGTGATCGGAGAAGCGGCGTAATCGCGCTGGGAATCGTTGAATTCCCGGGGCGTCGATTTCCGCGCCCTGTGCGCCTCGGAAAAATCGCGACGGCGATCCCACGAATTGTCAGGCGGTGGCTGTAGCCCCGTGCCGGAACCCCTGCCGGCTGTGCCGCGGCCTATGCCGGGATTAAGCACGTCCGCCAGTTCGTCCGGCGTTGCCGGCTCATCCGGCCGCGCGGCCTTGGCGCGCGTTGGCCGCGCCGGATCCTTTTTC
>JBKPLN010000434.1:0-1028 GCA_046731635.1 Pseudomonadota bacterium
TATAAGAGACAGCTTTGACTACACGGCTGCTGAAATTATCGGCAAACCGTTCGCCGTCCTGGTCCCACCGGATCGCCAAAATGAAGAGTTGGAAATTATGGAACGGATCCGCCGGGGCGAGCGCATTATTCGTTACGAAACGGTGCACGGCCGAAAGGACGGCACCCCGCTCGACATTTCGCTGGCCGTTTCGCCCATCAATGATGAGAGCGGGAATGTTATCGGCGCGTCGAAAATTGCACGCGACGTAACCGAGCGCGTTCGCAGGGATCGCAGACGCGCCACCCAGTACGCCGTTACCAACCTGCTCGCTGGTTCCTGGACGCTGGCTGAGGTGGCCACACAAATTCTGGAAGCGATCGCCTCGAGCGGAGACTGGGCCTTTGCCGCAATTTGGATTCATGACGGAGCAGCCGGCGGATTGCGGTGTCGATACGTGTGGCATGAGCCGGCGGAGCGAGTGAAGAAATTCGCCGATTTGTCTTTCCTAATTACGCTTCCGGAAAGCCAAGGCTTGCCCGGGCGTGTGTGGAATTCAAAAAAACCGACCTGGGTCTACGACGTTACGCGCGATCCAAATTTTCCCCGAGCGCCCTATGCGGCAGCGGCGGGACTGTGCGGTGGATTTGCCTTTCCCCTCCTTTTCCGCGGCGAGATCAACAGTATAATGGAGCTGTTCAGCCACAACGTTGTCGAGCCCGATGAAGATTTCCTCCAGATGGTTGAAGCGTTCGGCAGCCAGATCGGGCTTTTCATCGAACGAGGCAGAATCGAGCTGGAGTTGCAACAGGAAAAGGAAAAGGCGGGAGCAGCAAACGCGGCAAGAGATCGATTCCTTGGGATGTTAAGTCATGAATTGTGCGCGCCGCTCAACCCGGTCCTGACCTGGGCCGGCAGAACCGTGGAAGAACCCGACCTCAGACCAGAGGTGCAGCAAGGATTGAAAATGGTTCGCGGTAATGTCGAACTCGAGATCCGTCTGATCGAGGACATGCTCGATCTAACCCGTATCGCACGCGGTAAAATAA
>JBKPLN010000435.1:0-1173 GCA_046731635.1 Pseudomonadota bacterium
GACGATGGCGACAATCTGCGGGTCGTTCCGATCGTTACCTATGGTGCTGCCTCCAATCTCGACGATCTGCTGTATCTGCGGCAAGTCGACGTCGTGATGGCGCAGTCGGATGTCTTCGAGTATTTCCGCACTCAGAGGAAAACCCCTAATCTCGAGCAGAGAATTCATTATATCATTCGCTTGCCCGTTTCGGAGATGCACGTCCTTGCGGGCGCCGACATCAAAAGCATCGAAGATCTACGCGGCAAAAAGGTCAGCTTCGGGCCGGCAGGAAGTGCTTCGAGCCTGACCGGGACGATCGTTTTTCAGCGGTTGGGCGTCAAGGTCGAGCAGGTGCTGTTGGACAATCCCACCGCGCTGGAAAAGCTCAAATCGGGCGAACTTGCCGCGCTGGTGCGGGTGATTGGCAAGCCGGTCGGCTTCTTTGCGCAGATTCCCCCGAATTCGGGCCTTCACTTGGTGCCCATCCCCTTTTCTAAGATCTTTACCGACCACTACACGCTCGGCGAGTTCAGCAGTCAGGAATATCCGACGCTCGTTCCGCAGGGGGAAAAGATCGACACTATCGCGGTGCCGGCGGTACTCGCGGTTTACAACTGGCCGAAAAATACCGTTCGCTACCGCCGTGTGCAAAGATTTACCGAGGCTCTTTTCACCAAGTGGCACAAGTTCATGGAACCCCACCGCCATCCCAAATGGCGCGACATCAATCTTGCGGCGACCGTTCCCGGTTGGACCCGTTGGAGCGCCGCCGAGGAGATGCTGAATCGTACGCAAACGTATCCGAGGGTCGCCGAATTTCAGCAAAAGGATCCGAGGGCCGGCGAATTTTGGTCGTCCCTGAATTATCAGGATCGCTCGGTTATGGACCTTACTCAGGAGCAGCGTGAGGCGCTGTTCCGCGATTTTCTCCGGTGGCGAGACAAGCAGGGCACTACGCAGCGCTAAGCCGCTTTAGTGGGCGACGCCTGTCTGGCGCGAACTCCGTGCTCGATTTTGTTATGGGGAGCGGGAAAAGCAGCCTCAAGAAAGAGGCGAAACTTCAGTTGGGCCTCAATAGAGGGAGTACCACCATATGAGCATCCCTCCAAGGAAGCCTCTTATCCCTATCGATCTTTCCACTCACGTGTCGGACAAGGCGCACGAAGGGGCCGTCACGGAACGACACCCTTC
>JBKPLN010000436.1:0-1577 GCA_046731635.1 Pseudomonadota bacterium
GTATCATCTTATGGACATTCCCGTATAAGGCAGCGCGCGCTGCGGGATAGACCGTGGCTCCGGCCGCTCCAAAAAATATGCGCGCGGTTTTCTCTGCTCCGGCGACTGAATCAAGCCGTCGAGCAGCCATCAAGAAACGACTGATGGAGGAGAGGAAACGTATTATGGAGTGGCACTATGAGCCTGCTACGCTAATTCCCGACTAAATTCGCGCCGAACATGTAGACCCCGGCCTGAGCCAGATCGGAGTAGTGGTTTATGATGACAGTCTTTTTAGCGATGCACTCATAGCTCAATGCGCAGCCGATCTGGTCGCCTCAGGTTATCGGCTGGGCGGCGTCGTTCAGTCAAACGCGCACCGGCGTGGTCGACGCCGCTGCGATATGTACGTGAAGGAGCTATTGGGCGGCGACGAAATAAAGATCTCGTTAGACCGTGGTAACGAAGCGAGGGGTTGTCGCCTCGATCCGGACGCTTTCGCGCGCATCGACGCATGGGTCAGGCGTGCGGTGCTTGAACGTGTCGATCTGCTGATCATCAATAAGTTTGGCAGGGAAGAAGCACATGGCCGGGGACTGCGACCGGTCATTGCCGAGGCTCTGATTGCCGAAATCCCCCTGCTGATCGGTGTCTCCACACCAAATCTTTGCGACTTTCTGACTTTCGTCGGGGGTTCAACCACGCGTCTAAAGCCTGACATCGAGGGAATTACGGCCTGGTGCCGGAATGCGATTGAGCCTCCGCCTCACCATCGATTCCAGCCGCGGCTGTCATCCGCGCAAGCATAGGGAGGACGAAATGGTCGCTCACGTGAAGCCCGTCGATGCCGGCACCTACAACCGAGCCAATATTTCGGACTGGCAGCCAGAGAATGAGAAGTTCTGGGAGTCGACCGGTAAATCCATCGCCCTCCGCAATCTCATCTGGTCGGTGGTCACCTTGCATCAGAACTTTGCGATCTGGCTGATCTGGAGCATCGTCGTAACGAGGCTGCCGGCGGCCGGTTTTCCTTACACCACGGACCAACTCTTTACGCTTGTAGCGATGCCAGGATTGATGGGCTCGCTGCTCCGGTTCCCGTACGGCTTCCTTCCAGCCATAATCGGCGGCCGCAATTTCACCGTCTTCAGCGCCGCGGTGCTTTTCATCCCCACGATTGCGCTCGCCTATTTCGTGACGCGGCCCGACACTCCGTTCTGGCTTATGTTGATCGTAGCGGCGACCGCTGGGTTTGGCGGCGGCGGTTTCTCCGGCAGCATGGCCAACATGTCCTTCTTCTACCCCGCCCGCCTGAAGGGTACGGCGCTCGGCTGGAACGCAGGCGTAGGGAATCTCGGCGTCAGCGTCGTGCAGTTGGTTGTCCCGCTGCTGCTGGGCTTCGGCTTCATCAATCTTTACCTGGCAACCCCCACCTCGGAAGGCGTCTATCTCCAGAACGCCGGACTGATGTGGATGGTGCCGCTCACGATTGCCGTGATCGGCGCGTATTTATTCATGAACAATCTCACCGTGGCGAGCGCGTCCTTGAAGGAGCAATTGGTGATCCTCAAGCGCAAGCAGAACTGGGTGATGTCCTA
>JBKPLN010000437.1:0-3034 GCA_046731635.1 Pseudomonadota bacterium
GTCAAACGCCGCGTCGGGATCGGAAGCAAGCGCCGACCATGCCTCGACGGCGCGATTGAATGTCTCTCCTTTCGGCGCGTAGGCACGCCCTTTCAGGTAGGCGAAAGTCGTTTCGTCCGGCGCGACCATCCCGCAGCGGCCGCCGGCTTCGATCGACATGTTGCAGAGAGTCATGCGTCCTTCCATCGACAAGGCGCGAATGGTGCCCCCGGCGAATTCGATTGCATGGCCTTGCGCGCCATCCGCACCGACCTCTGCGATAATGGCGAGCGCAATATCCTTCGCACCGACGCCGGCGGCGTAAGCGCCTTCTACGGCAATGCGCATGCGCTTTGGCTTCTTCTGCCACAACGTTTGCGTCATCAGTACGTGCGCCACCTCTGACGCGCCGATGCCGAAGGCATAGGCGCCGAATGCGCCGTGCGTCGAGGTGTGGCTGTCGCCGCAGACGATCAGCAGTCCCGGCAGGGTCAATCCCTGCTCAGGGCCGACGACATGCACAATGCCCTGTCGCGGATCACGCAGACCGAACAGTGTTATGTGGCTTTCTGCCGCATTGGTTTCGAGTTGGCTGACCATCGCCGCAATCTCGGGATTGGCGATGCCTTTGTCACGGCCGCGCGTCGGGACATAGTGATCGGCGACGCCGAAGGTCAGGGCCGGCTCGGCGACGGCGCGCCTGCGTTCCTTCATCTGGCTGAAAGCATGGAACGAGCCCTCATGCACGTAATGGCGGTCAACCAGAAGCAAAGCGGCCCCGTCGTCGCGCCGCACAATCTCGTGCGATGACCACAACTTGTCGATGAGGGTACGCGGCTCGTTCATGCCGGTCGGATCTGCTTTAGCTGTTGCGGGCCTGTCGGACCTCCGCGATATTGTACGCCAAGTCCAAGGGTTCTGAGCAATAGCATCAGCCTTAAACGCTCACCTGCCGTAACGCCAAATGAGGAGGGAAGTCACCATGCCGAACCAGAAAAATTCGCTCAGCCGCCGTCAGGTACTCGCGACGACGGCACTGGGCGTCGCGGCTGCGGCAAGCGGCAGCATTGCGATGCCTTCCGTGCTGCGCGCGCAAGGTGCACCTGTGAAACTCGGCGTGTTGCATCCGGTCACCGGCGCGCTGTCATATTCCGGCCAGCAGGGCCGGCTCGGCGCAACCATGGCGATCGAGGAGATCAACGCTGCAGGCGGCATCAAGGGCCTGGGCAAGATCGACCCGGTGCTTGGCGATGCGCAGTCGACCCCGGACGGCGGCACCGCCGAGGTCGAGAAAATGAACTCGGCCAATGTGGTCTGCATTGTCGGCGGCTATGCCAGCAACATCTGTCTCGCCACCACGCAGGCGGCGGCGCGCTACGAGTTGCCTTACGTCGTCGATGTCGGCGTTGCCGACGGAATTGTCACCCGAGGCCTGAAAAACACATTCCGGTTTGGGCCGGGCTTCGGCGTCATTTCCAAGACCGCCCTGACCAATCTCGCGGCCATCAACGATCAGGCAAGCAAGCCCGCCAAGACTGTGATGATCGTGCACGAAGATTCGTTGTTCGGCTCCGGCCTCGCCAAACTGCTCAACGCACAGCTTCCCCAGCAGGGTTTCGAGATTCTCGAGACGATCCCACATCCGACGCCAACCCGCGACTTCAACAACGTCGTGCTCAAGATCAAGGCGCAGAACCCGGATCTCGTCATCCCGGCCAACTATTACAATGAGTATGTCCTGCTTGCCCGCACCATGCAGCAGCAACAGGTGAAAGCGAAAGGCATATATTCGGTGCTTGGCGGCGCCGCTTCGTCCTACAAGTTCGTCAAGGAATTCCCCGAAGCGGCCAGATACATCATGGACTGCAATCACTGGTTCGATCCGCGCAATGACAAGGCGCTCGCGCTGAAGAAGAAGGTCGAAGCGAAGGACCAGTTCTATACGTACGAAGTCTACATGAATTACAGCTGCATCTACCTGGTTGCCGACGCCCTCGAGCGTGCTGGCGCCGCGGATCGCGCGAAGTTGACTGACGCGCTGGCAAGCTCGACGTTTTCGGGCCATCTGATGCCGTACGGACCGACCAAGTTCGTCAACGGCCAGAACGAGGGTGCTGCGCCAGTCAATACGCAGGTACTCGACAACGACATCAAGGTCGTCCTGCCTGCCACGTTCGCGAACGCGAAGCCAGTGTTCCCGCGGCCGGCTTAAGTGTCACAGGTCGCGAGCGACGCACCGAACGCCATGCTCGCTACCGTGACTTTCAAAGCTTTGCGCCCGTGCTCTCGCCCGTCATCCTGATTCCAGCGGTCCTCAATGGACTGCTGATCGGCGCAATCTATGCACTTGTTGCCCTGGGGCTCACGCTGATCTACGGCGTGCTGCACATCATCAATTTCGCGCACGGTGCGTTGTTGAGCGCGGCGCTATTTGCCGCTTTTTTTTCCTTTCGGCTGCTTGGGCTTGATCCATACGTTGCTGTATTTCTGCTTGCGCCGATGTTCTTTGTGATTGGCTATGCCTTGCAGCGATTCATCATCAGTCCGGCCTCGCATGGCGACGACCGCAACATGCTGCTGGTGACTCTCGGCATCGCTGTCATCGTTGAAAACACGCTTCTTTATTCATTCCGGGCCGATACCCGGACCATCGATGTGCCGTACGCGTTCCAGACGATCGACGTTGGATGGACTTTTCTCGCTATCCCGCGCGTGGTCGGTTTTGTTGCTGCGTTTGCAGTCGCGCTTGCACTCTGGTTCCTCATGACTTTTACCGATATCGGCCGGGCGATACGCGCCGTGGCCAAAGAGAAACTCGGCGCCGAACTTGCCGGCATTAACGTAGCGCATATCTACGCGGTCACGTTTGGTCTGGGCACCGCGTGCGTCGCGGTCGCAGCCTGCCTGCTGATCCCGACCTACTACGTCAATCCGCATGTGGGCGACGCCTTCGTGCTGGTTGCTTTTACGATCGTCGTGCTCGGCGGCATGGGGTCAGTGCCGGGCGCGCTTATCGGTGCACTCCTTGTCGGTGTGGTTGAAAGCCTGTCCGGCC
>JBKPLN010000438.1:0-3248 GCA_046731635.1 Pseudomonadota bacterium
ATAACGCCTTCCGGCAGACCCAAACACAATTCGGCCAGAGGCACTCCGGGACTCATATTGTCAAATGGGAGGACCGCGATGGAAGGCTTGTCCGGCAAAACGGACGCTGGATACACGGCGCAGCCGTCGAGTCGTACCCTATACACTCTTACCGGCCGCGCGATGTTCTTAAATTGCTGTTCTCCTTGATCTTCAAAGGTGACATCGAGCTTGCCCTGGGTGTCCTCCTGAACTCGGGCCGATACGCAAATGCCGCCTGGCTCAGCAATCCCCTCTAATCGAGCTGCCACGTTCACACCGTCGTCACCGGTGTCGACGATGATATCGCCGACGTTAATACCGATACGAAATTCGATCCTGCGATCTCGAGGAAGCTCAGCGTTGCGCTCGGCAACGGCGTGTTGGATTTCCAATGCGCAACGCAAGGCGTTTACCGCACTAGCAAATTCGATAAGGGCCCCATCACCCGTAGTCTTGACGATGCGTCCCCCATGTTCCGCAATTTTTGGCTCGATGAGTTCGCGGCGGTACGTCTTGAGTACGGAGAGCGTGCCTTCCTCATCAACGCCCATCAGGCGGCTATACCCGGCAACGTCGGCCGCAAGGATGGCGGCAAGCCGCCTTTCGATACGCGCCTCACCCATCGAGACAGCCCCGATCCATCTGGATTTCATATTGAGTTTATGGAGCGTGCTGACGTGTGTCTATCGAGCAGCCATGTCCGCTTTGGGTCATAAGCGGACATATGCAGTGCACAAGGCGATGTCCGATTTACCCCCAATAGCGACCGCAAAAGCGGATTTCCGCACAAGGTCATGTCCGCTTTGCCCCCAAAAGCGGACATGTGCGGCGCACTACGCCATGTCTGCTTTGGGCCAAAAGCGGACGTTTTCGGCTTTTGCTAAGATGCTGAACAGAGAAGGAGAGTTGCCATGCACGCCCACTCGATAGAACAATGGCAGCATCATCACGCTTTTCTAGGTGCCAAACACGATCGCCATGAGCGGCGAACATGGTTCGTCGTCGCGCTCACAGCGGTGATGATGATTGCTGAGATCGTTGGTGGAACGTGGTTTGGCTCGATGGCGCTAGTGGCCGATGGCTGGCACATGTCCACTCATGCCGGAGCCCTCGCTATCGCTGGCTTTGCGTACCACTTTGCGCGTAAGCATGCTCATGATCCGCGGTTCACGTTCGGCACAGGCAAGCTCGGTGAGCTTGCCGGGTTTGCAAGTGCGGTCATTTTGATTTTGGTGGCGCTATTTATAGGCTACGAGTCCGTTCAACGCATCATTGCGCCTGTTGTGATTAGCTTTAATCAAGCCATTGCTGTCGCAGTCATTGGTCTCGCGGTGAACATCGTCAGCGCGCTTTTGCTGCGAGAAGACCATCATCATGAGTACGACCCCCATGCCCATGACCATCACGCCCAACATCATCGCCAGCACCACGATACGAATCTTCGGGCTGCTTACTTTCACGTTCTTGCCGACGCTTTAACCTCAGTCCTCGCGATCTTTGCTCTATTGGCTGCGCGCTATTACGGCTGGGTGTGGATGGACCCCGCCGCAGGCATTATCGGTGCGGTGGTGATTGCATCATGGTCGATCAGCTTGATCCGCTCATCGGGTACAACACTTCTCGACATGGTGCCCGACTCGTCGCTCTCGTCTCGAATTAAGGAACGACTGGAAGTAAATGGTGACCGAGTTAGCGACTTGCACATCTGGCGTGTGGGTCCGGGACATACAGCGCTAGTCGCTTCTGTAGTTGCCGACGAGCCTCAAGACCCTTCGATTTACAAGGCACGGCTGCGAGGACTACCGCGCTTGTCGCATGTGACGGTCGAGGTCCACACTTGCCCAGATCACGGACATCCCCACAACGGCGCATAACGGGCCATTGTCGCGGCCAAACACCCATGGACCTAACAACGGGTTCCCGCGTTTGCTCAACCAAAGGGCGACAAACGAGGGAACAACGTAACATGCGTAAAATGATGTTGGGTGCAGCAAGTGCACTAGCTCTTGCCTCGCCAGCAGTGGCCGCCGATCTGCCGCCGGTACCTCGCTATAGTGAAGTTCCAAGCTACGAGTACCGAACTGCGCCGCCTGTCGTTGTCGAGGAGCCGGCTCCCGTCGTGGTTCGTCGGCCTGTGATTGTAGCGCCGCCGCCAGTGGTCGTTGAAGAATATCCGGTCTATGCAGCACCACGCGTGTACGCGGCACCTCCCGTGTATGCGTACGCCGGTCCGATTTGGCGCAACGGGTGGGGCCATCGAGGTCACTTCCGCGGCCGTTGGTAAAGTCTCGTGTAGGGAGTAGGCCAGGCTACTCCCCTCACTCAACTCGAAGCGAGAGGATGTCCGCTTTGGGTCATTAGCGGACATATGCAGTGCAAAAGGGCAGGTCCGCTTTGCCCCCAATAGCGACCGCGAAAGCGAATTCCCGCAAACGGTCATCTCCGCTGTCCCCCCAAAGCGGACATATGCGGTGCACTAGCTTATGTCTGCTTTGGGCCAAAACCGGACACCAACTGTCAGATCAAATGAAAGATCGACATTGCCATGCCTATGGCAAACAAGGTGACGCCAATAGCCAAGGCAATTAGCCAGCGGCGAATTTGAGGGTCCATGTTTGCTCGAGTGAAAAGGCCCGCAACGCTGAAGGGTACGTTTCGGGCCGAAGCGAACGAAATAGGGACGTATGAAACAACCATTTAGTAACTGGTCCCCACAGATTTTTAAATTGGACTATGGGGCATCCAGGGCGAAAGCGGACATCGGCGTTGTGCGCTAGCAAGTCAGACAAACCGCGCGGCTTCTTGCTCGGTCGGCAATCGCCCGTCCGGCGTGAGGCGGTCGATGACATCGGGCAACTGCTGGCTCAGTCCATTCAGCAAGTCGTCGCGGGACATTTCGGAAAACCCTGCCAATGTGTTGATCCGGTCCGCCCCGAGTGCGCTCGCTAAGTCGTTTGGTGAAATGGTCTTATTGGCTCCTGGACCAATCCACGATTCCGCGACGTCACCTTTGCCATTCTGTTGGAATTGCTTGAGCAGATCGTTCAAACCTCCGCTCAAAACGCTTCCGCCAGCGCCGCCTGCCAGCAGGCCACCCAATCCGCCCTTGAGCAAATCATCAAGCCCGCCACCAGTCTCGCCAGGACTTTGCTTGCCGGGATTGGTACCAGCGCTGGCCTGGCTGCCGGTGAAGGCCTTGATGGCCTGGTAAGCGAGCACGCCAATGA
>JBKPLN010000439.1:0-9221 GCA_046731635.1 Pseudomonadota bacterium
ATCCCGGCCAGCGGCTGGACTGCCGACCGCTTCGGCGCGCGCACCGTGTTCCGGGCAGCCATCGCGGTCTTTGTGCTCGGCTCGATCGGATGCGCGCTCTCAAGTTCGCTCACCGACTTCGTCATCGCCCGAATCGTGCAAGGCATGGGTGGCGCGATGATGACTCCTGTTGGCCGCATGGTGGTGGTGCGCACGATCAGCAAGCGTGATCTCGTCGGCTCGATGGCCTGGGTCACTACGCCCGCGTTGATCGGCCCGGTGCTGGGCCCGCCAATCGGCGGCTTCATCACCACTTATGCAACCTGGCATTGGATCTTCATCATTAACGTTCCGATCGGGTTGCTCGGGATATTGCTTGCTACGCGCTATATCCCGGATGTGCGGGTGGAAAAGCACGAGCGCTTCGACGTCATCGGCATGATCCTCGCCGGTCTCGGCATCGGCGGAATGGCTTTCGGCCTCTCGGTCCTGGGACTGAATTTTCTGCCCTGGTATGTCGTGATCGCTCTTGTGTTCGGCGGCGGCTGCTTTCTGACGGCATACCTTGCGCATGCGCGGCGTACCGAAAACCCCGCGCTTGATCTGTCGTTGTTCAGGCTGCCGACGTTTTTCGCGAGCGTCGTCGGCGGCTTCATCTTCCGCCTTGGTCTTGGCGCGCTCCCCTTCCTGCTGCCGCTGATGCTGCAGATCGGCTTCGGCATGACGCCGTTCCAGTCCGGCATGATCACGTTTGCGACCGCGCTTGGCGCCATGGGAATGAAGTGGGCGGTGACGTTCATTCTGCGCCGCTTTGGATTCAAGAATATTCTGGTGGTCAATTCGCTGATCAGCTCGGCCTTTCTTGCCATCTACGCCGGCTTCACAGCGACCACGCCCGTTGCGCTGATGATACTCCTGCTGTTCGTAGGCGGATTTTTCCGTTCACTGCAGTTCACCAGCATCAACACCATCGCCTATGCAGAGGTCGAGCCCGAGCGCATTGGCTCTGCAACAGCCCTCGTCAGCGTCGCCCAGCAATTGGCTGTCTCAACGGGCGTAGCGGTAGGAGCGATGGCGGTCGAGCTGACAGTCTACATGCGAGGCGGTGGACCATTGCAGGCCGCCGATTTTCCGCCGGCCTTCCTGGCAGTCGCGGCGATCTCGGCGCTGTCCGCTCTTATCTTCGCGCGTCTTTCGCCGGATGCCGGGGCTGAAATGGCTGACAGGCTTCCCACGCCGGCGGAAACCGCCGACCAGCGCGCGGGCGGATAGGCCCAATGCACACCCGTCCGTGCCCGCGAAAGCGGGCATGCAGAGCCATGAATGCGGAGTTGGTTGCCCCGGGTCCCCGCTTGCGCGGGGACGAACGGAAGTGGTCGTTCGGCAGTTCGGCCAAGCCAGGCTGATCTAAGTCTTCGGGTCCGAGGCCCCGCGAAATCCGGTCGCGAGCAGATAAAGCTCCGCGGAATCGGCGCGGCTTGCCGGCGGCTTGACGTGCTTGACGCTTTTGTACTCGCGTTTCAAGGAAGCGAGCAGTGCCCCCTCCGTTCCTCCCTGCAGAACTTTGGCGAGGAATGTGCCGCCCGGGGCGAGCACACCGCGCGCGAAATCGGCTGCCGCCTCCACCAGAGCCATGATCTTGAGATGGTCGGTGCGCGCATGTCCGGTCGCATTGGCGGCCATGTCGGAGAGGACGACATCGGCAGGCCCGCCCATCATGTCCTTGAGCGTGGCCGGCGCCAGGTCATTGAGGAAATCCAGATTGACGAAATCGACGCCCTGCACAGGGTCCATCTGCAGAACGTCAATAGCAATCACTTTGCCGCACCGCGGCGCTTCCACCCTCTGGGCGGCGATCTGGCTCCAACCGCCGGGAGCGGCGCCAAGGTCGATAACGCGCGCGCCTTTTCTGAGAAAATGGGCCTTGTCGTCGATCTCGATCAGCTTGTACGCCGCGCGCGAGCGCATCCCTTCGCGCCTGGCGCGAGCGACATACGGATCGTTGAGCTGACGCTCCAGCCAATGCCGCGACGATGCCGACCGTCCCTTGCCTGCGCGAACGCGGATTTTTTGGCGCGGGCCGCGCCCGGTCACGAGATCGCGGCCTGGTTGCCGCCTCCCCAGGCGCAGTCCTCGCGCATCATCTGCACCAGCATGCCTTCGCGCAGCCCGCGGTCCGCGACACGAAGGCGCGGACAAGGAAAGGCGCGCCGGATCGCGTCGAGGATCGCGCAACCGGCAAGCACCAGGTCGGCGCGCTCGGCGCCGATGCAGGGGCAGGCGACCCGCTCCTCGTAGTTCATCCCGAGCAGCCGCTCGACGACACGGCTGATCTGCTGCCCGGTCATCCAGCAGCCGTCGACTCGATTGCGATCGTAGCGCTTGAGATTGAGATGCACGCCGGCAATGGTCGTCACCGTGCCCGATGTCCCGAGCATGTGAATGCCGTTCGTCCCATCGCCGCCGTGCTCGCGCGCGAACGTCGTGATGAGCAAGGCGACGTCCTGCACCATCGCCTCGTAGCTCTCGTGCGTGACGGTAATGCCACCATAGCGCTCGGCGAGCGTCACCACGCCGTGCGGGATCGAGATCCAGCCGCGAATTTGCGGCAGGGGCGGTCCACCGCGGCCGCGGTGCGATCGCGCGAGCCGCACGATCTCCGATGATCCGCCGCCGATATCGAACAAAATGGCGCCTTCCGCTTCGGGATCGATGAGCGGCGTGCAGCCGGTCGCGGCGAGCCGCGCTTCGGTCTCGCGATCGATCACTTCGAGCACGAGACCAAGCTCGTCTGCGACACGAGCGAGAAATTCCGGCCCGTTCCCGGCCGCGCGGCAGGCCTCGGTCGCAATCAGCCGTGCGCGGGTCACGCCCTTGTTCTTCATCTTGTTGCGGCAGATGGCCAGCGCCGCCATTGCGCGTTCAATGGCGGCCGCGCCTAAAAGGCCGGACGACGAGACCCCTTCCCCGAGGCGCACGATGCGGGAAAATGCGTCGACGACGCGAAAGCCGTCCCCTGAAGGACGCGCCACCAGCAGGCGGCAATTGTTGGTTCCGAGATCAAGTGCAGCATAAGTAGCGCCGCCCCGGTCGCTGCCGAAGCTGCCGTCCGGCCGTCGAGGCGACCGCCGACCCCACCTGGCGCGCGGAACCGGCGCACGGTCGATAGCGGGGTCGAGGCCCGGGATCTTCCCGGCCTCGCCGCTCATCCTGTCAAACCTTCCTACCGCTCCGCAGCCACCTTCTTCAGCGCGTCACGGTTGTAGCCGTTTATTCTCGATCACGAAAAGTGTATCAGCGTGTCTTCGCTTCACGCAACCCTCCGTCCCGATTCCCATTCTTGTCCGGGCATCCGGGCTGCTTTAATTGACAACACGCCAACCCAACCCCGCTTTGCGAAGATGGATGACCGAACCACCGAAACCGCCCTGTCGCTGACCAAATTCGGCATTGGCCAACCGGTGCGGCGAACCGAAGATCCCCGGCTGGTCCGTGGCGAAGGCTCCTACACGGACGATCTCGCCCGCCCCGGCGAGGCCTACGCCGTCATGGTCCGCAGCCGCGAGCCCCACGGCGTGATCCGCGCGATCGACACTCGCGCTGCAAAGGGGATGCCAGGCGTTCTTGCGGTCTACACCGCCCCCGATCTGTCCGCCTACGGCCCGCTCAAATGCAATATGCCGCTGAAGAGCCGCGACGGGTCGCCCATTTGCTACACGCCGCGTCCGGCTCTTTCCGGAGACAAAGTGCGTTTCGTCGGCGACCCGGTTGCCTGCGTGGTCGCGGAGACGGTGGCGCAAGCCAAGGACGCTGCCGAAGCCGTGTCGATCGACATCGAGCCGCTCAAGCCGGTGCTGAAACCAGCCGACGCCGTGAAGCCCGGCGCGCCGCTCGTGTTCGACGACGTGCCGAACAACACGGCGCTCGACTATCACTACGGCGATGCAGCCAAGGTCGCGGAAGCCTTCTCCAGGGCCAAGCACGTGACGCGGCTCGAGACCTCAAACCAACGCATGGTCGTGAGCGCAATGGAGCCCCGTGCCGCTATCGGCGAATACGATGCCGCAGTCGGAAAGTGGACGCTCTATTCCTCCAGCCAGGGCGTCCATGGGATGAAAACATCGCTGATGGATATCCTGAGCGCGCCCGCCGACAAGGTGCGCGTTGTGACCGGCCAGGTCGGCGGCTCTTTCGGCATGAAGGCTTCGGTCTATCCGGAATACGTCTGCATCCTGCATGCCGCACGCGCACTCGGCCGGCCGGTGAAATGGACCGACGAGCGCTCGGGCAGCTTTGTATCTGATCATCACGGCCGCGCGCAGGATATGGTGATCGAGATTGCATTCGACGATGAGGCGCACATCCTGGCGATGCGTCTGACCGGCTATGGCGACATGGGCGGGTATCTTGCCCAGTTCGGCCCGTTGTTGCCGACCGGCAACCAGGTGAAGAATATCGCCAGCATCTACCGCACTCCGCTGATCGAAGTGGCGACCAAATGCGTATTCACCAATACGAACTTTGTCTCCGCCTATCGCGGCGCGGGCCGGCCCGAAGGCAACTATTACGTGGAGCGCGCGCTCGACTTCGCGGCGAGCGAGCTCGGCATCGATCGCCTCGACTTGCGCAGGCGCAACATCATTCGGAAAAGCGACCTGCCGTTCAAGGCCGCCTCCGACATGACTTACGACTGCGGCGATTTTCTCGGTGTACTTAAGCAAGCGTTGGATGCGGCCGACTATTCCGGTTTCAACAAGCGCAGGCGCGAAAGCAAAAAGCGCGGCCTGCTGCGCGGACTGGGGATTGGCTGCTATCTCGAGGTGACAGCGGCGCCCGGGAAGGAACTGGGCGCCGTCCATTTCGAAGCCGATGGAACGGTGACGATCGTTACCGGCACGCTCGACTTTGGCATGGGTCATGCGACCACCTACGCACAGATCTTGACCGATCTGCTCGGCATTCCGTTCGATCGCATCCGCATGGTCGAGGGCGACAGCGATCGCATGGCGTTCGGCGGCGGCAGCGGGGGGTCACGGTCCGTGATGTTCGTCGGAACGGCGCTGTCGGAGTCGGCCGCAATCATTATCGAACGCGGCAAGCAGATCGCCTCGCATGTGCTGGAAGCGTCGGTGAACGACATCGAATTCGAGAACGGCCGTTTTGTCATCGCCGGCACCGACCGTTCGATCGGGCTCATCGAGTTGGCCGCGCGGCTGCGCGCAGGTCTCAAGTTGCCGGACGGCATGCCGACGTCGCTTGACGTCGACCACGTCGTGAAAGACCCCGTTCCCTCCGCCTTCCCGAACGGCTGTCATATCGCCGAAGTCGAGATTGATCCTGAGACAGGGCGCACGCAGGTCGTGCGCTACACCGCCGTCAACGACCTCGGCACCGTAGTCAATCCGCTTCTGGTCGAAGGACAGGTTCAGGGCGGCGTCGTGCAGGGACTCGGCCAGGTGTTGATGGAGAAAGCCGTTTACGATGCCGACGGACAGCTGGTGACGGGCTCGTTCATGGACTACGCCATGCCGCGCGCGCACGACGCGCCGGTAATCAATGTGCTCAATCATCCAGTCCCGACGAGGAGCAATCCCCTTGGCGCCAAGGGATGCGGCGAAGCCGGCACGTCCGGCGGTCTGCCATCGGTCGCCAATGCAGTGATCGATGCGCTGTCGGAGTATGGCATCAGGCACCTGGAAATGCCGATGACGCCCGCGCGCATCTGGCAGGCGATCGAGGACGCGAAAGCGCGGCAATTGGCTTGATCCGGTGTCCCTCCTTCCGTTCGTGCCCGCGAACGCGGGCATCCAGATTTATGAGTCCGAAATTAATTGTCCTGGGTCCCCGCGTTCGCGGGGACGAGCGGGTAAAACACAAAGGCCTCGCCCACCCCCGTTCATTCCGCGCAAGCTGGAATCCAGATTTTTACGATGAAGGCGTGGTCCCGCCGCCTTGGTGGGGACGAATGGGAGAAGCGTCGCCGGACGAACGGGAAAATAGAGAGGCCTCGCCCACACCCCGTTCGTGCCCGCGAAAGCGGGCATCCAGATTTTTTACGAAGAAGGCTGGGTCCCCGCCTTCGCGGGGACGAACGGGACGAGTGTCTCGGGGAATGAACCGACGAGATAACGGGGCCATCGCGAGATGGCCCCGTAATCTGTCAGCTGCAATGCTTACACCGGCCCGGGCAGCTTGATGTTCTTGAGCGGCATTGAACGCACCCGCGTGCCCGTGGCCGCGAACACGGCGTTGGCGACCGCGGGCGCGGTAGCGGCCGTTCCCGGTTCGCCGATGCCGCCCCATTTCTGTCCGCCCGAGAGCGCAAGGTAGACCTCGATCTTCGGGGTATCGGCCAGCCGGACAACCTCATAGCTGTCGAAATTGTTCTGCTCGACCTGGCCGTTCTTGATCGTGATCTCGCCGTACAGGGCAGCGGAGAGTCCGTAGATCACGCCGCTCTGGATCTGCGCTTCGACGATGCTCGGATTGACCACATGGCCGCAATCGACGGCGGCCACAATGCGATCAACCTTGACCTCGCCTTTCTGGCTGACGGTGACCTCGGCGACCTGGCCGATGATCGAGCCATAGCATTCGTGGATCGCTATGCCGCGCCCGCGTCCTTGGCCGAGCGGCTTACCCCAGTCGCTTTTCTCGGCGATGGTGTCGAGCACGCCAAGGAAATCGGATTTTCCCGCCAGCAGCGTGCGCCGGAACTTGTAGGGATCCTGTCCCGCCGCGTGCGCCAGCTCGTCGATATAGCCCTCGACGAAGAAGGCATTCTGCGAGGAGCCAACCGCGCGCCAGAACATCACCGGCACGTGGGTGTTCTTGAGCATGCAGCCGACGCGAACGCTGGGTATCGCATACGGAATATTGGCGAACCCTTCGACCGCCTGTTGCTCGATGCCGTTCTCGACCTTGTTAATTCCGGTCGAGCGCAGGATCGAGCCGACCGCAATCCTGGCATCGAATGCCGTCGGCATGCCATCGGTGCCGAGCGCGGCCTTCATACGCACGGCGGCCTGTGGCCGATAGCGGTCGTGGGTCATGTCTTCTTCCCGGGTCCACACCAGCTTCACCGGCTTTTCCGCTTCCTTGGCGACCAGGATCGCCTGGCGCATCTCGTCGTTGATCGAGCGGCGTCCGAAGCCGCCGCCAAGGAAGCAGTTGTGCACGACAATCTGCTCGGGCTTGAGCCCGGATGCGGCAGCCGCCTGGCGGATGGTGCCCATCGGCGACTGCGTGCCGAGCCAGACCTCCAGTCTGTCGGACTGGAGGTGCACGGTGGCGTTGAGCGGCTCCATGGTGGCGTGGGCAAGATGCGGCGCTTCGTAGACCGCCTCCACGACCTTCCCTTTGGCCAAGGCGTCCTCGACATTGCCGTCATTGCGCGCGCTGACCATCGTTCCATCGAGCGTATCCCGATAGAGCTTGGCGAATTGGGCGCTGTCCGTATTGCCGGCCTCCCCGACCTCCCATTCGGGCTTGAGCAGGGCGAGCGCTTCCTTGGCGCGCCAGAACCGGTCGGCAACAACAACAACGGCGTCGTTGAGCCTGACCACCTGCAGCACGCCGCGGCGGCCCTTTGCCGGTGAATCATCGACGCTTTTGAGCTTGCCGCCGAACACCGGACAGGCAGCGACCGCTGCGTACACCATGCCCGGAAGCTGCGTATCGATGGCAAACTTGGCCGCGCCGTTGACCTTGAGCGGGGTGTCGAGGCGGGGGAGCGGCTTGCCGATCAGCTTGAACTGATCCGGCGTGCGAATGGCCGGCTCCTTGTCGAGCTTGATCCTTCCGGCATCGGCGGCAAGCTCGCCGTACTCCAGGCTGCGGCCCGTGCTCTTTTGCGTGACCTTGCTGTTTGCCGCCTCGCACTCGGACGTTGGCACGTTCCATCGCTGTGCCGCGGCCACGATGAGGCGTTCGCGCGCGCTGGCGCCGGCCTGCAGCAGCATTTGCCAGGAAGCGCGCACGCCGCGACTGCCGACGGTGGCCATCGGGCCGTAGACTTCCTTTTCGCGCAGATTGCGCTCGGCCGAGGCATATTCGACCTTCACCTTCGACCAGTCGCATTCGAGCTCCTCGGCGACGATCATCGGCAGCGCGGTGATGGCGCCCTGCCCCATCTCATTGTGCGGCGAGCGGATCAGGACGCTGCCATCGGGCGAAATCGCGAGAAAGGCATTGATCTCGTTGGTCGGGACGTCGGTGCCGTAAGGCTGCGCCGCAATACTCGCGGCGTCGGCAAATCCGGGGAGCGCAACTGTGATCGCCAGCCCGCCCGCGAGCGAGGCCGAGGAGACCACGAAGCGGCGGCGGCTGATGGACGTATTGATGATCTGGTTCATGGCCGCCTCCTCTCACGTCTTCATCAATTCCGCAGCGCGATGAATGGCGCGGCGGATGCGGACGTAGGTCCCGCAGCGGCAGATATTGGTGAGGTTGGCGTCGATATCGGCGTCGGTCGGCTTCGGGTACTGCTTCAAGAAAGCGGCGGCGGCCATGATCTGCCCGGACTGACAATAACCGCATTGCGGCACGTCCTCGGCGAGCCAGGCCCGCTGCACGGGGTGCCTGGCGTCCGGCGAAAGGCCTTCGATGGTGGTGATGGTCTTGTTGGCCACATCGCCAACCTGGACACTGCAGGACCGCATGGCCTCGCCATCGACATGGATCGTGCATGCGCCGCATTGCGCGATGCCACACCCGAACTTGGTGCCGGTCATTCCGAGTTCGTCGCGGATGACCCAGAGCAATGGCGTTTCCGCCTCGACGTCCAGCGAATACGCCTTTCCATTGATTGTCAGTGAAATCATGAGCCCTCGCTCTCTTTACTCGGCCGGAACCCGTCGGCTGCCGGCCTTTGCATGAAAGTTAAACACCGGGCGTGGGTGCAATCACTTCACAGATGCTTGTTCGAGGCCGATTTTTATGCGGTTTAGGAACCGCCGCCGCATGCCGCGCCGACATGGGCAGCCCGCTGCAAATGCATTGGATTGGCAACGTCTGCCGGGGCATAGTCCGCCGCTTATGGAGTTTGCGCGAGCATGAGCCAAGCGGCTGATACTGTCGGGATCGCCCGGCCGTCCTACGTTCGGGTGGTCGGTGCGGTGAGTGCCGCGCATTTCGTTTCGCATTATTACATCATTCTGCTCGCGCCCCTCATGCCCTTTGTCCGTGATGAGTACGGCGTGAGCTATACCGAGATCGGGCTCGCCATTGCCGTGTTCAACATC
>JBKPLN010000440.1:0-2935 GCA_046731635.1 Pseudomonadota bacterium
GGTCGAGTCGTTGGTCGGCGCCCATCCAAAGGTGAAGGATGTGGCAGTGATCGGCATAGCGGACGCGAAATGGGGCGAACGCGTGCACGCCGTTATCGTGCCTCGCGATGGCGAGACGGCCACTCCCGAGGAGATTCTCGACTGGTGCAAGGACCGGATCGCCGGCTACAAACGTCCAAGATCGGTATCGTTCATCAGCGAAGCAGACATGCCGAGGACGGCGACCGGGAAGATTCTCCACCGAATGCTGCGCGCGCAGCATGGTTCTGCATCAAGTTGAGTTGATAGGGAGTGTGATTATGAGTCAGGCGGCGTACAAATCACAGGACCTCAACTCCGACCCGCAATCCTGTGCGGCCTGGGTCGCGCGCTTCCTGAAGGCGCGCAGCGTCGATCGTATTTTCGGTTTGCAGGGAGGTCATATTCAGCCGATCTGGGATCACGTTGCCCGGCAGGGCATTCGCATCATCGATGTCCGCGATGAAGGTGCGGCGGTGCACATGGCGCACGCCCATGCCGAATTGACCGGGCAGTTTGGCGTCGCGATGGTCACCGCGGGACCGGGCGTCACCAACACCGTGACCGCTATCGCCAATGCTTCGCTTGCACGCGCTCCCGTGTTGCTGATCGGGGGCTGCACGTCTCGCCCGCAGGCGAACATGGGACCATTGCAGGACATACCTCACGTCGACATTTTACGGCCAGTGACACGCACATCGCGCACGGCCCGCGTCCCTGAACAGGTCGTGCGCGAACTCGATGAAGCAGTCGCTCGTGCATTGGGCGATGCGGGTGAGCCCGGCCCGGTCTACATCGAGATCCCAACCGACGTTCTAAGAACCCGGGTGCCGCCGCAGCTTGTGCTCGACGAATGGATTGAGCCCAAGGCCGCCCGGCGTCTGCCTCCGGATCCCGTCGCCGTGGCCGAAGCGGTCGATGTTTTCTGGTCGGCCAAGCGACCTTTGGTTATTACCGGTCGCGGCGCGAAACAAGCGGGTCCTGCCCTCGTACGCCTGCTCGACGTGACAGGTGCGCTGTATTTAGACACGCAGGAAAGCCGGGGCCTTGTGCCGGCGGATCATCCTTCCACTGCCGCCGCAGTCCGCGCCGCAGCTATGACGGAGGCGGATGTAGTTCTGCTGATCGGACGAAAGCTCGACTATCAGGTTGGTTATGGCTCGCCCGCGGTCTTTCCCAACGCGCGCTTCATTCGCATTGCTGACAATGCCGGCGAGCTTGTCGACAACCGGCGTGGTCAACCGGAATTGCTCGCTTCGCCAGAGCTTGCCCTGGACGCTATGGTTCAAGCCGCAGGCAATCGCGAAGCGAGAATCGACAAAGCGTGGACGGATGGATTGCGCCGCCGGCATCGCGAGCGCATGACCGCCTCCCAGTCCACCAAAGATCGCCCAACGACCGGCACCGACGGGAAGGTACATCCAGGAGCGATTTTCGACGCGCTCGCGGCGGTCGTCCCGGCCGACTACATTGCGATCGCGGACGGCGGCGATCTTTTGAGCTTCGCACGAACCGGAATGCGGGCGAACACCTACATGGATGCAGGTGCCTTCGGTTGCCTGGGGGTCGGCGTGCCGTTTGCGATCGCGGCCGCTCTGGCAGTGCCCGGTCGGACGGTCGTTTCCGTCAACGGCGATGGTGCATTCGGCATCAATGCGATGGAAATCGACACGGCGGTCCGGCACGGCGCCAAGGTTGTCTTCGTCGTGTCCAACAATGCGGCATGGAACATCGAACGCCTTGATCAGGAAATGAACTATGGAGGGCGCGTCGTCGGCACGACCTTGCGGCACTCCGACTATGCCGCGCTCGCGCGGGCACTCGGCGCATATGGCGAACGCGTCGAGAGTCCGGCGGACCTTCAGGGTGCCCTCCAGCGCGCGCTGCAAAATGCCCCTGCGGTGATAGACGTCGTGACATCACAATCGGTGCTGTCGTCGGACGCGCAGAAAGGGCTCGGGTTTGTGCCGGACTACCAGGCCTTGACGGCATGGGATGAGGCAGAAAGGAAGCGGCGCGAAGCCCGCTAGATCCGAATAAGCCTTTCGTCGAGTTTACTGCTCACAATTTGACCCACTTGGCGCCGCCTTTGCATTGCTCTAAGCAGAGCCGTTGTTCGGATACTTTCATGAGACTGCCACGCCAGTTTTTTGCACCGCTCGCCATCGGCGCGCCGGCGCCCTTGCGCGAAGTGCCCGTGCGTCTGGAGCGCATGATCCATTTCATTCCGCCGCATAATGAAAAAGTGCGCGCAAAGGTCCGCGAGCTTGTGCACCAGGTGGATGTCATACTCGGCAACCTGGAAGACGCCATTCCGGTCGAGGCAAAGGGGGCTGCGCGCAAAGGCTTTATCGAGATGGCAAGGACGGTTGATTTCGGCTCGACCGGGCTATGGACCCGCATCAACGCACTCAATTCGCCATGGGCCCTGGACGACATCATCGAGATCGTTGGTGAGGTCGGCGACAAGCTCGACGTGATCATGATCCCCAAGGTGGATGGGCCATGGGACATCCACTATCTCGACCAGCTACTGGCGCAGCTCGAAGCCAGACATCGGTTGAAAAAGCCGATCCTCATCCATGCGATTCTCGAAACTGCGCAAGGCGTCAACAATGTAGAGAGTATCGCGACCGCGTCCCCTCGCATGCATGGAATGAGCCTGGGGCCCGCCGATCTTGCCGCCTCCCGTGCCATGAAGACGACGCGGGTCGGTGGCGGCCATCCCGAGTACAAGGTTCTTGCGGACGCGCAAGGCGACGGACCGCGCGCGACGTCACAGCAGGACCTTTGGCACTATACGATTGCGAAAATGGTCGATGCCTGCGCTGCCGCCGGTATCAAGCCCTTCTATGGGCCGTTCGCGGATTTTTCGGATCCGGCGGCGTGTGAGGTGCAATTCCGCAATGCATTCCTC
>JBKPLN010000441.1:0-1043 GCA_046731635.1 Pseudomonadota bacterium
GCCCGGCGCTGACAGCCACCACAATGACCACATCCATCTCGACAGTCTCGAGCGAAATGACGGAGCCCGTATTTGCCAATGGGATGTGCGCGAGGCACCACCCCCGGCTAAAATCGCGCGCGGGCGCGTTCGGCTGGCCGCCAGATCGGCGGCACTCCCTCAGCCCCGGCCGTCCGAGATCCAGACGGTCACCGCGGACCCCTGGGCAATCGGACCCAATTACAAGGCAAGCAAGTTGCAAAGCTGCACCATGAGCCGTTCCGATGGCGAGCTTGGAATAACCTTCATGCGTGCTCGAGACGGACTGTCGCTTATCCTCGAGTCGAAGAAATGGAAGTTTGATCGGGGCAAGTCTTATCCTGTTCGTCTCACGGCAGGCTCGCGATCCGTGAACACCAAGGCCCTGGCGGAAACCAAAAGTGTGAGCATCACGCTTGCCGATAACACGCTCAATTCAAGGCTTCGATCAGGAACTAGTCTTCAAGTGCACGCTCAGGATGCCACACTGCGGTTGCCGCTGGACAGTAGCTCGATAGCATTTGAACGTCTTGAGGAATGCTTCAATAGTCGTGAGCCTAAGACAAATCCCTCGGGTCATTCGCGACGGAAACAGACGTTGAGACCACTCAGTATGTTATTTTTTCGTACCGGTATTTAGCTGCCCACGAGTCAGCGCCAATTACCGCTAGCTTTTTGTCCGAGTTGATCTGGGTGCTCAAGTGCCTCATCCATCGTCTGATTTCTCTCAGAGTCCATCTGTGAACGATCAGCGTCGCATCTCGACGAGGGAGCCGCCCATTGGTATCGCCGTTAAAGCCGAGCTAAGCGCGCCTCCACCAGATGCAGCACCGCAACCAGCGCCTGTCGATCCGACCTCACTGGTGCCGTCCGCAAAATCTTTTGAGTTAATGAGGCAGCTTGAGGCCCTGGCGCACGAGGTCGCTGTCGTCAGCAGACGCGATTCATCCGATCTGTGCATCAAGGTTCAGGAAGGATCTAACCTTTCTGCCGGGCTACAGACAGTGGAGCCATCGATCCGCGTC
>JBKPLN010000442.1:0-3600 GCA_046731635.1 Pseudomonadota bacterium
CCGTTCAAGCTGTGCAAAGTCGCTGCACTCATCGCTGTGCACGTATTCGACGTCCATGTTGCCGACGTGCTTCTGAATGGCATCAACATAAGGCGTCTCGTCGGCGTAGCAGCCCTCAGGCACAGGTCCGTTGAAATTGCGGCGAGGCACGCCGGTGAAAGCGAGAAGTCGCTGGTTTTTTTCCGCCAGAGCGCGGGCGGCTAGCGCGGAAACCGACGACGAATCTAGCCCGCCACTGAGCATTGACCCGATCGGATAGACACTGCGCATTTGCCGGCGTACCGCGGCATCGAGATGTTCGCGCAGGCCATCCGCATAGTCGTGATCGGAGGCAAGGCGGACCCGCTTTATGTCGGCCGGCGACCAATAGCACCGAAGCGTTAGCGAACCGTCTTGATCTACACGAAGCGTGTGCGCAGGCGGGACCCGAAACACGTTGCGGTACATGGTCGTGGCGTGGTCGGAATGATTGAGCACCAGGAAATCGGCCAGCTTCTCCTCGGACAATTCGCGCGGTACCTCATCGAAGGCAAACAGTCCATTGGGCATGCTCGCGAATGCGAAAAATCGCCGACTTCGGTGCCACATCACCACATTCAACCCGAGGTGATCGCGCGCCAGCGTCAGAGTGCAGCTGCGGGGGTCCCAAACCGCCACGGCGAAGGGGCCCCGCAACAATGGCCAGATATGGTCCCCGAGCTTTTCCCAGCCAGCGAGGATCACGCGCGAGTCCGACCATTCCAATGCGTCCCGCCGCGCAATTCCGATCCGCGTCAGCAGCTCATCGCGATTGTCGATGCGTGCGTCGGCGGTTATCAGGGCTCCGCTCGCGCCTTGCTGCGGCTGGCGGTCGAAGCGATCTTCCGGCGTCATCCGCATCAGCGCGTGCACGAAGCCAACCTTTTGGCTCAAGCGTATGTCGGTTCGATCAGGGCCGTACTGTCGAAGCGCACCTGCGACACGCTCAAGCTGCCGTTGGTCTGGGAGTCGGCCATCGAATCTCATCAATCCGGCGATTGCACTCATGAGTGCGCCCCGCCGAACTCAGCCAGACGCGCGTATACTGCCTCGCCACCGCCATCGATTTTTTGCTTGCCGACTTCGACCCAGGCATGGGCGGCCAGACCGCTTTGCTCCCGGGCAACGCCAAGACAGAGGCTACTCACAATCCCGCGCCGCCGCAGCATCGCGTGTATGGCCAGGGCGCGAGGAAGGCAGAGCGCGTTAAGCCAGGGTTTTGCGGCGGCTGTCCCCACGGCCCACGCTATCCAGTTTGCCTCATCAGCAGCGAAACGATTGATGCGGCGCGGCGGCCGATCGGCCCAGGAGAAAATGCGAGCAGGGGGGATAAACCGGACAGCGAGTCGCGCCAGGACAATCATCAGGGCGGCCTCGCGCAGGTACATGCGCCTGATCGTCTTCAGCTTCATTGCGCCCCATCCGGTGGCATCGTGCGTATCAGCTGTTGCTCCAGGAGTGCTTTTAGGAAAGGCGTCACTTCGCGCGCGACCGTTTCCCTGTCCACGCGATGATTCTGCGAAAGGCTGTCAAGGATCCTGCCGACCGGGCAAGGTTCGGCCAGCATGCGCCAGATTTCGGTGCCGACGCGATTGAAATCGAAGTACGTGCCCGCGTTCAGACTCATGACGACGGTGCGGCCGTCGAGCTCGGCTGTGGGCAATGTCTTGTCCTGCACAAGAACGCTATCGAGCGACAGGTCCAAAGCCGCACCTCCGCAATTGCATGGTTTGTCCGACCGCTATCGTTGACGAATAATGCCAACTGCGGCTCGACGCGCAAAGCCGGCCAGCACTCCTCGACGAAGCGCGAGTGACAATTTTATTTCTTGTTGCGCGCCGCGAGTGGGAATGCCATCTCGAACGCAAAACCGAGTTTCGTTGCCGGCTCGGAAGGCGGCTGCGGCTCGGCAAGTGCAGGGTCGTTTGTTGCGGGACCCGGGGACTTTGTTTCAGTGATCGGTGTCGTGGTAACCGCGGGCGGCTCCCAGGTATTGTTCCGCTTGTCTTTGCTCTGGCCAATCCTAGTCCGCGCCATCGCCGAGCTCCAAAGCCTGCGTCCTTTCCGCGTTCTATGGGATCGGCTCCAAGCTGGCAAGGCTCCGGCCGAGTCACTGCCGCATCCACGAGGGCGTTAACCCTCGCAAGCGGACAATAAAAATGATTTTACTGCCGAAGACCAAGCAGTCGCAGCCGCTTGGCATCGAAAAGGGCGCATGATACGCTTTTTGCGCCACGAGGGGTTTGAGCCGAAAAACAAGCACTTACGACCAGGTGCTGATCGCGCTCGAGAATTAGAAAGGGATCCGGCATGGCACAGAATCCGACGTCGTCCAGCTCAGAAACAAGCGATGCTACTGCGGCCAGCACGCCGGAAACGCGCGAGGAAATGGCGTCGAAATTGGTTGACCGTTTCGCCTTATGGTCCGGCGTTGCGGGGCTGATCCCTGTGCCGCTCGTTGACGTGGCCACGGTCGGCGGCATGCAGATCCAGATGGTGCGCCGCATCTCGCAGATCTACGATGTCGATTTCGCGGAAAATCGCGGCAAAGCTCTGATCGCAAGCCTCGTCGGTTCTCTCATCCCGGCGACAAGCGGCGTTGGCGCTGCAAGCATGCTGAAGGCAGTACCGGTCATCGGGACGATTGCAGGCGGCTTTATGATGCCGGTTCTTTCTGCCGGCGCCACTTATGCGATCGGCAAGGCGTTCATTCAACACTTCGCCACCGGTGGGACGCTTCTTGATTTCAATCCGCCGGACTATCGCGAGTTCATCAGGGCTCAGCGGGACATGTGGGACTCGCGGCGCAAAGGGCGCGCCGCCAAGTCCAGCACCGAAGCGACGACCAGTCCTTAAGCGCCCGCGGGGGTGGCGTTTGGGAGTTGATCCAGTCTTTCGCAGCGCCGGTAATTTCCACGGGCGGGGCCGAGCCCAATGCTCGAAGCCATTATCTATATAGTATTCTGTGCTCTCACCGGACTTTGCGGCATCGACCGCCGTCTGGGTTTTTTCGGCACTTTTCTTCTGGCCCTTCTTACCACTCCATTTGTAGTCTTGCCCGTGCTGCTTCTGACCGGCCCGTCACGCCGCGCCGAATGGCACCGCCGGAATTGACCAAAGTCATGTGTCGGGTCCGGCGCGGATGCACGGTGCTGCGCCGACGGCAGCATTTCGTAGTTGTGTAAACGGAAGACATCGCACTTATGTCCTTCCTCCAGCTCGTTCGCCGCGAAATGCACGGCTCGCTGCCGAAGCTGCTGCTCATGTCCGGGCTTGGAGGCATCAGCACCGCCGCGATCCTCGGCGCGATCAATGCCGGGCTGCAGAGCGGCCCGACCTTGTGGGCTTCCACGCTTTTCATCATTGCGCTGTTCCTGTTCATCAAGACCCAGTACTACGTCACCATCACGACGACCGCCGAGATCGAAGCAATCATCCATAAGATACGCGTGCGCCTGATGGATCAAATCAGGCGCTCGGAGCTCCTGTCGATCGAGGGAATCGGACGGGCAAGCATCGTTGCCGCGATCACCAGCGATACGGCCATCCTTACGCAGGCCAGCAACATGCTCAGCTTCACGG
>JBKPLN010000443.1:0-6241 GCA_046731635.1 Pseudomonadota bacterium
ACGGAGCGGATCGATCAAGTCGGCGTTCAGGTGAAGGGCGAGATCGATCAGAGATGGCGATGATCGACGCGGCCCTTGGTTCGGCGACGAGCTATACCGAAAGCCTGGCAGGCGCAACCGAGCAGCTCGGCCAGTCAAAGGATTGCGAAGGTGTGCGTGCCATCGTCGAAAGTCTGGTGCAAACGACCAGAACCATGGAGATTTCCAATCGCCAATTGGAAGAGCGGCTCAGCGCCTCCAAGCAGGAAATCAATGAGCTACAAGAAAATCTCGAGGCGGTGCGCACCGAAAGCCTCACCGATCCACTCACGCAATTGGCCAACCGCAAATTCTTCGACATCACTCTTGAAAAAGCTATCGCCGAGACATTCGAGCGGAACGAGCCTCTTTCGCTGATGCTCACGGACATCGATCATTTCAAGGCCTTCAACGACAACTTTGGCCACCTCACCGGCGATCAGGTTTTGCGTCTCGTTGCCATGTCGGTGAGACATAACGTCAAGGGCAAGGATACCGCGGCGCGCTACGGCGGCGAGGAGTTTGCAGTCATTCTTCCGAACACCGTGTTGCGCGCGGCGGTAACGGTTGCTGAACATATACGCCGCGCGGTGATGGCCAAGGAGTTGATGAAGCGTTCGACCGGCGAACACCTTGGCCGGATGACCATTTCAATTGGTGTTGCTACGGTGCGCGCAGGCGACACCGGTCAGTCGCTTATCGAGCGAGCCGACACCTGCCTGTATGCGGCCAAACGGCACGGCCGCAACCGCGTGATGTGCGAGACTGATCCGGAAGTCGTAGCGGACAGCGCGGAAGTCGCCTGATCCGCTCTACTCTGCCCCTTTAGCCGGCGTAAGCTGAACCGACTCCCCGCATCCGCAGGCGCTTGTCTGGTTCGGATTGTTGAAGACGAATTGGGCGGAGAGCTTGTCGGTCTTGTAGTCCATCTCGGTGCCGAGGAGGAACAGGACTGCCTTCGGGTCGACCATGATCTTCACGCCCTTGTCCTCGATCACCTCATCGGCAGGATTTACCGAGTCGGCATATTCCATGGTGTATTCCATGCCGGCGCAGCCGCCATTCTTCACGCCGACACGCACGCCGGCGACGGGCTTGTCGGCACGCGCCATCACTTCCTTGATGCGCATCGCGGCGGCATCGGTGAGTCGCATCACCTGGGGTCTGGGTCGCGCTGTAGCCATGGTCATTCCTGTCAAACCTTATCTGTTGTCTCTTTGGTCCCGTTGCAACTCACCACATATTCAATACGAGTCGCGCCTCGTCGGACATCCTGCTTGGATCCCACGGCGGATCCCACACAACGGCAACCTTGGTTTCTTTCACCCCCGGAACGCTCGATACCGCGTTTTCCACCATGATCGGCAAATCCTGCGCGGCGGGGCAGTTTGGGGATGTGAGCGACATGTCGATTTTCACTTCCCGATCATCCCCGATGTCGATTTTATAGATGAGGCCGAGCTCATAGATATCGGCTGGAATTTCCGGGTCATAGACAGTTTTCAGCGCTGCGACGATGTCATCGGTCAGCTTGTGCAACTCGTCCTGCGGCAGGGCCGGCGAGCCGACGACGGCGGCATTTTCCGGCGGCTTTTCCGCAACTGGCGCTTGATCGGGCGTGTCTTCAGTCATGCAAAGAATTCCTGCGCCTTGACGAGGGAAGCAGCGAGCGTATCCACCTCGTCCTTCGTGTTGTACATGCCGAAGGAAGCCCGGCACGTGGCCGTCAATCCATAGCGCGCGAGCAGAGGCATGACACAGTGCGTGCCGGCGCGCACCGCGATTCCCGAACGATCGATAATCGTGGCAACGTCGTGCGGATGCGCGCCTTTCATCTCGAAAGACACAATAGGTCCCTTGTCGGGGGCGTTGCCAATAATGCGCAGGGAGTTGATCTGGCCGAGCCGTTCGTGCGCGTATTTGAGTAAAGCGTTCTCGTGGCTTCGAATGCGCTCCTTGCCCACCGAGTTGACGTAGTCGATTGCCGCAGCAAGGCCAATGGCCTGAACAATCGCCGGCGTGCCCGCTTCAAATTTGTGCGGCGGTTGACCATAGGTGATACGATCCTCGAAGACTTCGTGAATCATCTCGCCGCCCCCATTGAATGGCGGCATCGATTCGAGGTGCTCATACTTGCCGTAGAGCGCCCCGATACCGGTAGGTCCGTAAATCTTGTGACCGGTAAAAACATAAAAATCGCAGCCGATGTCGCGAACATCCACATCCATGTGCACGGCGGCCTGCGCGCCATCAATGAGCACCGGAATGCCCCGCGCGTGCGCAATACGCACGACCTCCTTTACCGGCACGACCGTACCCAACGCATTCGACATGTGGGTGATGGCCACCAGCTTGGTGCGGGGCGTCAGGAGTTTCTCGAATTCGTCGAGCAGGAAATTCCCGTCATCATCGATCGGCGCCCATTTGATCACCGCGCCCTGGCGTTCGCGCAGGAAATGCCACGGCACGATATTGGAGTGGTGTTCCATGATGGAAAGCACGATTTCATCGCCTGCCCTGATCCGCTCTCGCCCAAAGGTATAGGCGACGAGGTTAATCGCCTCGGTGGCATTGCGAGTGAAGATGATTTCTTCCTTGCGCGCTGCGTTCAGGAACGCGCGCACCGTCTCCCGGCTGTTCTCGTAGGCCTCGGTCGCTTCATTAGCGAGGTAGTGCAGGCCGCGATGCACGTTGGCGTATTGCCGGGTGTAGGCAATCTGCAACCGATCGAGCACCTGCTTCGGCTTCTGCGCGGATGCGGCATTATCGAGATAGACCAGGGGCTTGCCATAGACCTCAAGTGCCAACGCGGGAAAATCCTCGCGAATGCGAGCCACATCATACGAGCCGTTTTTGACAGCCGGATGCATGTTATCCCCTCGCACCCAGCCAATTGATGGCAGATTGCATGATCGCTTCGCGAATGCCTTCGTGTGCAATCTCCTCGATCGCTTCGCCGACAAACGCCTGGATCAGCAGGGCTTCAGCCTGCTTTTCCGAGATGCCGCGCGACATCAGGTAGAACTTAAGCGCGCTGTCCAGCGCGCCGGCAGTGGCACCGTGGCCGCATTGCACGTCGTCGGCAAAAATTTCCAGCTCGGGCTTGTTGTCCGCCTCTGCTTCGTCGGACAACAGCAGCGCATGACTGGCCATTTTGGCATCTGTTTTCTGGGCGTGCGGATTGACGATGATTTTGCCCTGAAAGATGCCGCGGCTCTGGCCATCGAGCACCGATCTGAATCGTTCGCGGCTTGTGCCGCCGCCTGCTGCGTGTTCGATCACCAGCGTGTTGTCCACGTGCTGGCGATTTCGCAGAAGGGTGGCACCGCCGATCGACGCCTCGGTCCTCTCGCCACTGAACCGCACGAACGTCTGGTTGCGTACAACACCACCGCCGGTAGTGAAAGTGAAGTCGTTATAGGTCGAATTTGCGCCGACCGTGACGCTGAGCGTCGAGAGCCGCAGCGCTGCCTCACCATCACTGCCGATCTTTATGTGATCGACCCGCGCCCGGTCCCCGATGATGAGCTCAAGGACGGAGTTGACCTGGTAGTCGAGGCTTGCCGGTCCCTCGAAACTCTCGATCAGAGTCAGTTGCGCGCCCGGTTCGACGATCACCACGCAACGCGGATACATTGCTGCCGCGGAATTGCCCGCGAACACATGGGCGATATGCACCGGCTGACGCGCATTCTTTTTCACGCGCAGCGCGACACCACCGGTCATGAAGGCGGTGTTCAACCAGAATGCAATATCGTCTTTGCCCGGGACTTCTCCGAGACGATAAGTCTCCCCCTCGGCTGCAAAGGCGAAAAGCTCGCTAAGCGTAACGCCCGCATCGCTCGCGTTTAAATCGCTCCAACCCGGCTCGTAACGCCCGTTGACAATGGCAACCCGACCGGCCTCGACACCCGCGAGACCCGTTACCACCCCTGTTCGTGCAGCGGGTTCTGCCAACGGCTTGGCTTCGCGCATGAGCGCGCGCAGATCGGTGTATTTCCATTCCTCGATCCGCCGATGCGGCAAGCCATGCGCGTCAAAGCGGTGGAAGGCCTCGTCTCGCAGCGCAGCGACGGCGCCGCTGCCCGGCAGCTTGCCCCGCGCAGCCGTAAACGCGGCGCTAAGCGCCTGCTCGGCCGGCGTCTTGATGGCGCGCACCTCTGCGTTCATCAGGCCGCCTCGCCCTGGAATTGGGTATAGCCCTTGGCCTCAAGCTCAAGCGCGAGCTCCTTGCCGCCGGATTTCACGACCCGCCCCTTGGCCAGCACATGCACCACATCCGGCACGATGTAATTGAGCAGCCGTTGATAGTGGGTAATCACGACAATCGAGCGAGCAGGAGACCGCAGGCGGTTGACCCCATCCGCCACGATCTTGAGCGCGTCGATATCAAGACCTGAATCTGTCTCGTCGAGCACGGCGAGCTGCGGCTGCAGGACGGCCATCTGCAAAATCTCGTTACGCTTCTTCTCCCCGCCAGAGAACCCGACGTTAACGGCACGCCGCAGCATCTCCTGGCTGATCCCGAGGCGGCTCGCGGTATCGCGCACAAGTTTCATGAATTCCGGCGTGGAGACCTCAGGCTCGCCCCGCGTCTTTCGCTGAGCGTTGAGCGCGGTCCTCAGGAACGTCATCGTCGCGACACCCGGCACCTCGACAGGGTATTGAAAGGCGAGAAACACGCCCTTGGCGGCGCGCTCATCCGGCGCCATCTCCAGAATGCTTTCGCCATTGAGCAGGACGTCGCCCTCGGTGACCTTATAATTGTCCTTGCCCGCGAGCACATAGGCGAGCGTCGACTTGCCGGACCCGTTCGGCCCCATGATCGCGGCGACCTGTCCCTTCTCGACAGTCAGCGTCAGACCGTTGAGGATCTTCTTGTCCTCGACCTCGACATGCAGATTTTTGACTTCAAGAAACGCCATAAGATTAACCCACGCTTCCTTCCAAGCTGATTGAAATGAGCTTCTGCGCCTCGACGGCGAATTCCATCGGCAGCTGCTGCAGCACATCCTTCACGAAACCGTTGACCACAAGCGCTGTGGCCTCTTCCGCCGACATTCCGCGCTGACGGCAGTAGAACAGCATGTCCTCGGAAATCTTCGAGGTGGTCGCCTCGTGCTCAAAAATCGCCGATGAATTCTTCGCCTCGATATAGGGCACGGTATGCGCACCGCACTTATCGCCGATCAGGAGCGAATCGCAGTTCGTGAAATTGCGCGCGCCCTTGGCTTTGCGGTGTGCCGACACAAGGCCGCGATAGGTATTGTTGGATTTCCCCGCAGCGATGCCCTTGGAGATGATGCGGCTCACGGTGTTCTTGCCGAGATGCAGCATCTTGGTGCCGCTGTCGACTTGCTGGTGACCGTTCGAGATAGCAATCGAGTAAAACTCGCCGCGCGAATTGTCGCCGCGCAGGATGCAGCTCGGATATTTCCAGGTGATGGCCGAGCCGGTCTCCACCTGCGTCCAGGAGATCTTCGAGTTCTTGCCGCGGCAGTCGCCGCGCTTGGTGACGAAGTTGAAGATGCCTCCCCTGCCTTCGGCATCGCCCGGATACCAGTTCTGCACCGTCGAATACTTGATTTCGGCATCGTCGAGCGCGACGAGCTCGACGACCGCCGCGTGCAGCTGGTTCTCGTCGCGCATCGGCGCGGTGCAGCCTTCGAGATAGCTCACATAGGCGCCCTTATCGGCAATGATCAGCGTGCGCTCAAACTGGCCGGTCGACCTCTCGTTGATCCGGAAATAGGTGGACAGTTCCATTGGGCAGCGCACGCCCTCCGGCACGTAGACGAATGAGCCATCGGAAAATACCGCCGAATTGAGCGTCGCAAAGAAGTTGTCAGACGTCGGCACGACCGAGCCGAGATACTTTTTCACCAGCTCGGGATGCTCCCGGATCGCCTCCGAAATCGGCATGAAGATTACGCCGGCCTTTTTCAGCTCCTCCTTGAAGGTGGTGGCGACCGAAACGGAATCGAACACGGCATCGACAGCGACGCGGCCTGAACGGAAATCACCACCGGTCGTCTCGTCGTCAAGCGCGCTCGGCTCGCCCTGCTTGCGCACACCGGCGAGGATCTCCTGCTCCTCCAGCGGGATGCCAAGCTTCCCGTAGGTGCGGAGAATCTCGGGGTCGACACCAGCGAGCGACTTCGGCGCTTTGAACGCCGTTGGCGCCGCGTAGTAGTACATGTCCTGGTAGTCGATTGTCGGGTAG
>JBKPLN010000444.1:0-2481 GCA_046731635.1 Pseudomonadota bacterium
CCCCAATGTCATGGGGTTCTATATCCAGGCTCTTGCAAGCTGCCCGCATCTCCTCAAAGACCTGAGCAGATCCTTTGCTCGGTCTGTTCCATAAAATCGAAATTCGCTTTAAGCCAGGCAAAGCCTCTTTCAATAACGCCAGCTGTTTGCCCGCGAGGTCGGTACTAAGAGTGCTCAATCCAGTGACGTTGGCGTCGGGCCTCGCCAGATTCGTCACGATGCCGGACAGTAGTGGATCGGCAACCCCCACAAATACGATGGGGATGGTGGAAGTGGCATGCTTCGCCGCAATCTAGGCTGAGTAGGTGTGGTGACGATAACCTCGACGTTATTCTCGACAAGTTCAGTTGCAAGCCGCGCGAGAGGAGCGGCACTCCCTTCGGAGAACCGCCACTCAATCAGCAAGCTCTGGTTTTCAATCCACCCTAGCTCGCGCAATCGTTCGAGAAATCCTCGAAATTCAGGTGTGGGGTGACTATGCATCGACCCCTGAGAGAGCACACCGTGCGGGGGATCGGCGATTGCGGCTGGCCTAGCGCAACACGCGGCAACCATAACGCCGCACCGCCAAGAAGCCCGATGAACTCGCGCCGCCTCATGTCCGCACCCCGAGGCTCAGGAGCGGCCATCGTACTGCCATAACCTATCCGCTTGAAGAGGTAGTGAGAGACGCCGATGTCCGCTTTGGGTCATAAGCGGACATATGCAGTACAAAAGGGCGCGTCCGCTTTGCCCCCGAAAGCGGACATGCGGTCGCATTTGGCAAATTTCGTCTAACAAGACCAGCTTGTTCGTGTGTCGCATTGGGCTAATTTGTTCACACTTTAACAATCGTTGGACAAGAGCTATGCCAAAATTCTCTGGTGGCTGCCTTTGCGGCGCCGTGCGCTATGAATGCAATGCCGAACCTCTGGGAATGGCGATTTGCCACTGCACTCATTGTCAAAAGGTATCGGGTTCGGCTTTCTCGGTGAACATCGTGGTTCCAGCGCCAAGTGTGACGTGGCAAGGACAAAGTGCGTCCTATGCGGACACTGGCGAGAGCGGAAAACCGCTTTCGCGAAAGTTTTGCCGAAATTGTGGATCGTCACTTGCGACCGAGACGGAAGCATTGCCGGGGGCAATTGTCATCAAGGCGGGAACGCTCGACGACAAGTCCTGGCTAAAACCCAATTACCACATTTGGACTAGGTCGGCGCAACCTTGGGTACAAATTCAGTCAGGTGCGACGACCTTTCCAAAGGGAAGGACTTGAAGGTGGTGCTACGCATCATTTCCGCTTGACCGCCGAAAGCGGACATGTGCGGTGCAACTAGGGATGTCCGCTTTGGGCCAAAAGCGGACATTAACGATATGTCTGGTTACGCCGCTTTTGCGGGCGAGCGCGACGGTTCCGGGTCTGCCTTTGCTTCACAGATCCAGCGACGTGTTGTCCGCTTTGGGCCAATAGCGGACGTTTCAGGGCAGTACAGCTCTTTAGTCGAGAGATTCTTCAGCGCGAATTCGCGCTGATGCAGTGGGCGCGATACACGAGCGCCGCTAACGAATCTGGATTGCCCTCGACGACGATGTACGCGTCATCCGGCTTCACGAGATATATAAACGGTCTTTCACCAGTGCCGTTACCCAACTTCTTTTTGCCTTTGACGTGACCACAAATGACCTCGAAGGGTTCGCCGAATGAAGTTTTTCTCATGACCCGCTTCATGTCTACGAATTCGGCAGATGTCGGGTCCTCCATTTTCGCCGCGACCACGATCTTTGCTTTTTTCAGAACAGGATCGGAGGTCTCCGAGGGCTGATCAGATCCTGGACCTTCCGTTCTCCCAGCGATTGTGATCGGTTCTTTTTTCGGAACAGGATCTGACGTCTCGGAGGGCTGACCAGTTGCTTGGCTCTCCGCTTTCCCTCCAATTGCGGTCGTTGCCTTGTTCAGAACAGGATCGGACGTCTCGGCAGGCTGACCAGTTGCTGAACTCTCCGTTCTCCCAGCGATTGTGGTCGGTTCTTTTTTCGGAACAGGATCTGACGTCTCGGAGGGCTGACTAGTTGCTGGACCCTCTGCTTTCCCTCCAATTGCGGTCGGTTCTTTTTTCGGGACAGGACCGGGTGTTGCCAAGGGTTGTGTAGACGGTGGGACCTCGGGTTTCGTGATGGTCCGGGAGTTTGCTTTTTCTTCCACAGGCTCGGTTTCGCTTCGTGGCTTTGCAGCTGTTGGTTTCGCCGCCATCGCAGGCTTACGTAGTTGCATTAAATTGGCGAACAGACCTGCGGCCTCGGCTGAGCCACGGTCGGCAGCAGTCTCGTACCATTTTAGAGCGGCATCGATGTCAGGTGTTATGGAAACGGCTCCGAGCTGTTTGATGACCGACGGATCATAGGTCGAGCCAAGCGCCAGCGCAGCTTCCGCACTTCCGGCGTCAGCGGCTCGCTTAAACAGCAGTCGCGCCGAGGCGAAATTGCCCTGTGCGAGGAAATCCT
>JBKPLN010000445.1:0-5166 GCA_046731635.1 Pseudomonadota bacterium
CACGCGGTAGGCGACAAAATACGCCTGCCACATCATTATTCGCTCGTCGCCATGAAGGTCGAAGGAGGACAATATGGACACTACAACCATTCTGATCATCATCGTCATACTGTTGCTTATCGGCGGCGGTTGGTACGGCCGAGGACGGTGGTACTAGGCTCGGATTTCACCTATATCGCCTGCATGTTGTCTCGCGTGCGTAACTCACGCGGCAGGCCGATCAACGCGCGTGCCGCTTTCATTCATCCGTGCTGTCCTTTGGATGATAGAATTCTTCCGAAAAAATTTATCAAGGTATATCTGTAATGTGAGGAATTTGCGGAAGAGGTGAGCGTAACCGTGCTTTGCTTTTCGATTAGTTGGATCCACTAACCATCTTTTCACCTGCAACGTTACCTCTTCTGCAGAATGAATATCGGTAGAAACAGCAAGCACAAGTGCTTTCACCTCGTTTTTAAGGGATATTGTCTTATTAATAATCTCCAGCGCGATCTCGTGGGAAATGTCGCCTCGTTCAAACCTCTTCAGCATCTCACATCGGTATGTCCTACAATGTTGCGGCCGATGCGCATATACAATACGAGCGCAATTTTTATGAGCCGCACACGGCTGCTCGAATATCGGACCGCTATTCGAAACATTTGCGCCCTCGACTACAGCGAGCTGCTGCCCGGTCGCTAAACCATCGCTATTGCTATCTAAAATAATATTTATTCCGGCGGCTTCTAATGGAGTGATCTCGTCATCAGGTTTCAATCGCACAAATGGAAATAACGTTCCATCGCAGCAGAGACCACATCTCAAACAAAGTGATTGGGATGACAGATCCATGCTTCCTCCGCATGGGACATTTTTGGTGCCTCTGACTTTCTTCGATGTTGCCCATATTATTTCACCGAAATTGCGCCGAAACGTGGTGCTTTCAGGGGTAAAGCGGACGTAGCGGTTGCACTGCGAAATGTCCGCTTATGACCCAAAGCGGACATTGGGGGCGGCGGTCACCGACGCGCGTCTGTTAGGTCCACGCCAAAGACTTCGCGTAGACCGCGCCGGCCAGCGGGGGTTAGGTGAATGGCGCGCGACCCTCGGTGCCGCATGAGCCAGCCATGCTCAAGGCAGCACCGACAAATTTCGGCTCCCACATGGCCAGCGATGTGGTAGCGCCGCTCGCTCCAATCCAAGCAGGGCCGACAGAAGACGCGGCGGCTGCCAGGGGCCGGCACAAGCGCGCTGCCGAAGTTATTGAGGAAGCGTTTGCCGGCCGCCGTTAGCTCACCGCCTTCAGCATTCAGGACGATGTATTTCTTTCGCACTAGCGCATCGGCGATGGCGACGCCGAGGTGACCGGCGAGATGGTCGTAGCAAGTGCGGGCAAAACGCAACGCGTCGTCTTGTGCCGAGCGCGGTTGATACCGCGGCGGCGTCTCCAGTGCGGCCACCGCCTTGATGCTCTCTAGCATTTTTGCCACCAACGGCGACGCAATTCGGTAATAGCGGTTGCGCCGTTTCTGCGTGACGGCAAGCAGCCGCGCCTTTGTAAGCTTGCTCAGATGTTCGCTTGCAGTCGCACGCGACACCCGCGCGAGCCCGGCAAGCTCGCTGCTCGTAAGCGCCTGCCCGCCCATGAGTGCAGCCAGGATCGTGGCACGCGCGGTATCGCCGACGAGCGCCGCGATTTCGACCATGTTTGCGGCGGCAACCATATTGCATTTTACAGTGGTGGGAAATTGCCAGGCAAGCAGCGATAGTTCGGCAGCGGCCGAACCAACTTGCAACGGCACGCTCTACATTGGTCCATCCAAATGGAGACGCACCATGATGCAGCGATTGCGGGTGGAGCCTTATTCGAGCTATCTCGAACGCCGACGCAAAGGGCCGATCTATCCAGTCACCATTGCCGGCGACTTCATATTTCTATCCGGGCTGCCGCCGTTCGAGCGCGGCACCGGTGAGATCAAACGATTGTCGTTTGAACGCCAGGCCGAGATCGTCCTTATGCAAATGCAGGAATGTCTTGAGGCTGCCGGCTCGTCCCTCGCCAAGGTGGTCAAGTGCAATGTCTATTGCACGCCCGAGCCGGCACACTTCGTAATGTTCAACGACATTTACGCACGCTATTTCCCGAGTGAGTCTCCGGCGCGCATCTTCCTGCACGTCCCTTCTTTCACCGGCCCGTTCGATATCGAAGTCGATTGCGTGGCGGTCATTTAGTTAGGACGGGATTGGACGTCTATGTCCGCTATTGGCCCAAAGCAGACATCCGTAGTTGCACCGCACATGTCCGCTTTTGGGGGTAAAGCGGACATGATGACTGCACTGCGAAATGTGCGCTTGTGACACAAAACGGACATGCGCAAAATTGAGGGTGAATTTACAGGGCGTGCCCGACCATTTGACTATGGTTCACAGGGACAACCGGGTTATTGAGGCGGCAGTGAGTGCGGCGCGAAGTCATCATACTGGTGTTGGTCGCACCGAATTAGGATCGCTATGGATGAGATAATTTGGCGCGGGATGACACGTGCACAGCTTGATGCAGCCTACAACAACACTGCGGCTGTCCGGAACAGTGCCGATAAGCTGGCGGATTGGATTGAACGCAGTAAAAGGGTGCGGGCCGAGCGCAGCGAACTACTCGATTTGGAATATGGCAGCCGGCCGCGGAATCGCATCGATATTTTTCGTTGCGGACAGGCGCGCGCTCCGCTCCTCGTCTATATCCATGGCGGTTATTGGCAGCGCAATGCCAAAGAATTTTTTGCGTGTCTGACGGAAGGGCCGTTGGCGCGAGGGTTCGACGCGGCTTTGGTCGGCTATACGCTGGCGCCCGAAGCGACCTTAACCGAAATCGTTGACGAAGTGCGCACCGCTATCCGTTGGTTGCGCATAAACGGATCTCGGTACAGCATAGCCGGCGCAAAGCTGATTGTTTCCGGCTGGTCGGCTGGTGGACACCTAACGGCCATGACACTGGCTGAGGCCGATGCCGGATTGGCCATTAGTGGGATCTTCGACATCGAACCGTGTCGGCTCAATTATCTCAATGACGCACTTAAAATGACGATGGAAGAACAGCTTTTCTTGAGTCCCATTCGCCAACTGCCTCCGAACTCGCCGCCGCTCGTGATCGCATACGGAACGGCAGAATTGCCCGAATTGCAGCGTCAGTCACGCGACTATCACGATGCGCGTCGCGGCGCAGATTTACCCTCCGAGTTGCTACCCCTGGATGATGATGATCACTTTTCGATTCTGGAAGAGATGGCCGATTCAAACGGCAAGCTCACCGGTGCTTTGGTTCGATTGGCGGCCAGTTGAAACCACGTCTGTCCGCTTTCGGAAGCATAAAAGCGCAACCAAACGTCAATTCCCTCACACCCACTGGCGATTGACTAAAAAATGAACCGATGGTTGATTAGTGCTTTCCCCGACGAAGCGGTTGCCAAGTAACTCGCGCTTGTGTCCCGATGCTTCACTTTGGCGGACACACAGGCAAAAAATCAGGGAGGGCACCATGGCCGCGTACAGCACGTCGCCAGCGGGGCGAGACTCTATTGCAGTGAGCCGGCGCGAGTTCATCGTTCGCTCGGCCGGGGTCGCGGCCAGCGTTGTGGGCGCAGGCGCTGTCGGGGCGCTCCCGGCTGGCCCCGCTGGCGCGCGGTCGGCGCAGGCGCAGGCGACACCGCGCGCACTTCCGGCCTCGATCGCCGAGGCCGGAAAGTGGTTGCGCGACGGCTCGCTCAAGTCGCTCGATCTCACCCGCGCCTATCTCGCTTGCATCGACCGGCTCGAGCCGAAGCTCAACATATTCCTCACCCTGATGAAGGACGAGGCGCTGCGCACCGCCGCAGAGCGCGACGCAGAACTGGCGGCGGGCAAGGACCGCGGGCCGCTCCACGGCGTCCCGATCGTGGTCAAGGACCTGTTCGAGATGGCCGGCACGCGTACAACGGTTGGCTCCAGGGCATTCGAGAATCGCGTCACGGACCAGACGGCGACCGTCGTCCGCAAGCTGCTCGATGCCGGCGTCGTCGTGCTCGGCAAGACCAACATGAATGAGTTCGCGGCCGGCGTTTCCGGCACCAATGCAGCGTTCGGTGACACGCACAATCCGTGGGCGCTCGAGCATTCGCCGGGCGGCTCGTCAAGCGGGACGGCCGCAGCGATCGCCGCCGGACTCTGCCTCGGCGGGCCCGGCACCGATACCGGCGGCTCGATCCGCGTCCCAGCAAGCTGGTGCGGGATCACGGGCATTCGCCCGAGCTTCGGCCTGGTCAGCCTCCACGGCGTGTTCCCGCGCTCGCACGGTCTCGACACGGTCGGACCGCTCGCGCGCACGGTGGGCGATCTTGCCCTTCTGCTCGACGCCATGTCCGGGTTCGATCCCGACGACCGCAACTCCGCCTTCGCGCAGCCGCGCGAGAGCTACACGACCGAGCTCGAGCGCGGGGTGCGCGGGCTGCGGTTCGGCATCATCAAAGACTACACCTATCGCGACGTCGACGCGCCGGTCGCCGCTGCCGTGCGCGAGGCGGCCGAGACCTTCGCGAGCATGGGCGCGGAGATCAAGGAGATCCGGGTCGAGCCGCTCGAAGGCCGCCTCGACTACACCAAGTTGTTCAACGGCATCCTGCTCTACGAATTCAACCAGATCCTGGGCGAGCGCTACCGAAACACGCCGAACGCGAAGGAACTCTATGGCCCCATCGTGCAGAACAACATCGAGGTCGGTGCGAAGGTGTCCCGCGCGGACTACGAGGAGCGATTGAAGGAGCGGCCGTTCCTCATCGCTCAGGTCAAGGCCGCTTTCAAGCAGGTCGACGCGATGTTGACGCCGGCCCTGCCGACCGTAGCGCCGCTGCTCAAGGCCTCGGCCCAGGATTTCGGCCGCGGGCGACAATTCACGATCCCGTTCAGCTACACAGCCCTGCCCTCGGTCGTGGTGCCGTGCGGCTTCTCGTCGGAGAAGTTGCCCATCGGGCTGCAGATCGTCGGCAATCATTTTCAAGAGACTTTCCTGCTGCGCATCGCCGCGGCGTTCGAGGCGCAGACCGGGTTCCATGCCCAGCGACCACCGGTCTTCTGCTATACCTAGAATTCCTGTGTGTACCGAAAACCTCGTCAGTGCATCATGATTGGCTGCTAAGAATAACCGTGGTCTTGACA
>JBKPLN010000446.1:0-3852 GCA_046731635.1 Pseudomonadota bacterium
ACCGTGAAGGCATAGAAAATCGGCTAAATTCGATTCAATCGCTTGGCTTGACGCCCTTAACCTCGCTCTCTATACGTCCGCTCGATCTTTAAATCCCGGCATTTGACCGATTTCTGGCACCTGTGTGTGCCCGCGTTTTGAGGATTGAGCTATGTCACGGCGTTGCGAGCTGACCGGCAAGAAGCCCCTGGTCGGCCACAAAGTGAGCCATTCCAACATAAAGACCAAGCGACGGTTCCTGCCGAACCTGCGTAACGTCACGCTGATCTCCGATACGTTGGGGCGCAGAATCCGGCTGCGTGTATCGGCCAACGCCTTGAAGACCGTCGACCATCGCGGCGGTCTCGATGCATTCCTGCTGAAGGCAAACGACGACGAACTGGCGCCTCGCGTGCTTGAGCTCAAGCGGCAAATCGTAAAAAAGCGCCAGGCCAGCTGACGCTTTTTCAAGGCATTCATTGCTCATGCCCGGCCCTGTGCCGGGCATCCGCGTCTTTGCCGCGCGCACCAAAACATCGAAAGCGCGGACAAGCCCGTCACGACGGGCCTACTCTCCCACTATCGAAAACTGAAGCAGCAGGTTGCGCTGGATGAAGGAAAAATTGTCATCCGAAACCAGGGTGAGAATTGTCTCACCACCGGCGGTACGGTGCACAGCCATTCCTTCCATGTTGTCGATCTGATGCGCGAGATCGGCCTCGATCATCGAATGGCCGTCAAGCACCGTGCCTTCATTGATGCTGGCCAGCGGTATGCGGCGGATGCGCATCGCAACGCCGCGCACAGGCGAATAGCGACGCTCCAGGACCAAAAGATCGGGTGGAAGGAGCGCGCAGTCACTGACCTCGAAATCCTGGGTACCCCTGACGCTGAAGCGGGTGACCTTGTCGCTGCCAAGCACAAATCCCCGCAAATTGCCGGCTTTGTCGAGACTGCGCTCGGTTATCGCAATCAGGTCCCCGGCCAGCAAACCCTGTCGTGGCGCGGCGAGACACTCGAGACCCTTGTTGTAGGTGAAGGTCTTGAAATCGGGCGGCACCTTGATCGGCTGGCCGCGTGCAAGCAGACCGTCGCGACGATAGTCAAAGCGCACGATCTGTTCGACGCGCTCGATGCCGACATAAAGCATGCCGTCGCGCTCGGCGAGCGACTCGGCATCGTACCAGCCCCGCGCTGCAAGCGGCTTGCCATCCGGTCCGAGCATCGGTGCTATTTCGGCATCGGCTATGCCCACCGGTCTTCCGTCGCGATAGAGAATCCTCCCGCGCAGCCACGAGCCGCGATCGGTAAGCGCGATGAAATGACTGCCGTCCGCCTCGACGTAGATGCCCGAGAGGCCGCCGAAGGCGGGATTGTTCGACGCCAGCACAAGGCCGCCGCGGAATTCCAGATCGCCAAAGCGCGTCAGCGAGGCATCGCGATTGTCGAAAGAAGTTATCGGCGTCGCATCGATTTCGATGCGCGAGATCCCTGCCGCATAGCGAGGCGGATCGGCGAAGGCGAAAGAGCCGAGGGCAATGGCGAGCGCAACAAAAAACAGGCTCGCACCGAGCGCGCTAAAACGTAGAGCGCTCAAGCCACGCGTCTCCGGACGCGCGGCCTTGACCACTCAATGCCACCATGCTCCTCGAACAGCTCGGCGAGCTTTTCCGTCATCGCACCGCCAAGCTCTTCGGCATCGACAATGGTGACCGCGCGGCGATAGTAGCGCGTCACATCATGGCCGATGCCGATGGCAATCAGTTCGACCGGAGATCGCGTTTCGATCTCCTCGATCACCCAGCGCAGGTGGCGCTCGAGGTAGTTTCCCGGATTGACGGAAAGTGTGGAATCGTCAACCGGCGCGCCATCAGAAATCATCATCAGAATCCTGCGCTGCTCGGAGCGCCCAAGCAGTCGCTTGTGTGCCCAATCGAGCGCTTCGCCGTCGATGTTCTCCTTCAGCAGACCCTCGCGCATCATCAGGCCAAGATTTTTCCGCGCACGCCGCCACGGCGCGTCCGCTGATTTGTAAATGATATGGCGCAGATCGTTCAGCCGGCCAGGATTGGCCGGCTTGCCGGCCGTAAGCCAGTGCTCGCGCGACTGACCGCCCTTCCATGCCCGCGTGGTGAAGCCGAGAATTTCGACTTTGACCCCGCATCGCTCGAGCGTGCGCGCCAGAATATCGGCGCAAGTTGCGGCAACCGTGATCGGCCTGCCCCGCATCGAGCCGGAGTTGTCGAGCAAGAGGGTCACAACGGTGTCGCGAAACTCCGTGTCTTTTTCAGCCTTGAACGAAAGCGGATGCAAAGGATCGATAATGACGCGGGACAGGCGCGCCGGATCGAGTTGACCTTCTTCGAGATCGAATTCCCAGGACCGGTTCTGCTGGGCCATCAGGCGGCGTTGCAGACGATTGGCAAGGCGCGCCACAACTCCCTGCAAGTGAGAGAGCTGCTTGTCGAGATAGCCTCGAAGGCGATCCAGCTCTTCCGGCTCGCAGAGATCCTCGGCTGCGACAATCTCGTCGAATTTCGCGGTAAAAGCGCGGTAGTCCGGCCCGCGCGGTTCGTTGGCACCAAAATGGCGCGGGCGCTGCGGCTCTCCGGGAGTCTCCGCGTCACCAAGGTCGGTGTCGTCCGCGGTATCGGCAGTCGGAGCCTCCACCGCCTCGGCGGCGGCGTCGGGCATATCCTCGGCGGACAGCTGCGTGTCCTCCATGCTCATCCGCTGCATCTCGTCGGAATCGGCGGCTTCGCCGTCCTGGCCGGATTCCTGTTTGCGGCGATCCTCCTCGCCTTCGTCTTCTTCCTCGGAGTCGTGGCTGCGGTCCTCGCCCATTTCGAGAGCGTCCAGCAGGTCGTGCACAACGTCGCTGTACTGGCGCTGATCCTCCACCAGGCCTTCGAGCCGATCGAGATCGCGGCCGGCACGCTCTTCGATGAGCGGGCGCCAGAGATCGACAAGCTTTCGTGCAGCAGGCGGCGGAGCCATGCCCGTCAGGCGCTCGCGCACCATCAGCGCCAGCGCATCCTCGATTGGCGCATCCGCGCGCTCGGTGATTTGATCGAACTTGCCGCGATGAAAACGATCGTCGATCATCGCGGTGAGATTCTGTGCGACGCCGTTCATGCGCCTGGCGCCGATCGCCTCCACGCGCGCCTGCTCCACGGCTTCAAATACAGCCCGGGCCTGTTGGCCGGAAGGCTGCAGCCGGCGATGCAAGGCGTGGTCATGACAGGCAAGACGCAAGGCAATTGAGTCGGCATGGCCCCGAACCACCGCAGCCTCGGTTTTTCCGAGCTTGCGTGGCGGCTCCGGCAAACGGACTTTCCCGCCCATCAACCCCGGACGCTCGGCAGCGAACGCGACCTCCAATTCCGGCTTGCGCGCCAACGCGCGCAAACAACCAGTGACCGCACGCTTGAAAGGTTCGGTCGGCGATTCTTTGGGCGACGGCTTGATTTTGATGTTGGAGGCCATGGTCGCAGATGTTGATGCTTGTCATTCCGAACCCGACGCCGCGCGTCGACCGGAATGGCCACTCACTACGTCAATGCCACATTCACCGATGACTCCGGCAGCTCAACGCCGAAGCAGCGCTGATAGAACTCGGCGACGATCGGTCGCTCCAGCTCGTCACATTTGTTGAGAAAAGTCAGCCGGAAGGCAAAACCGATGTCGTTGAAGATCTCGGCATTCTCCGCCCAGGTAATGACGGTGCGTGGACTCATGACGGTCGAGATGTCGCCATTCATGAACGCATTGCGCGTGAGATCCGCGACACGCACCATCTTGTTCACGATATCGCGGCCCTGCTCGTTACGATAATGCTTGGCCTTGGCCAGAACTATTTCCACTTCGTTATCG
>JBKPLN010000447.1:0-1711 GCA_046731635.1 Pseudomonadota bacterium
GACCCGGATACCCTCGACAACCGCCGATTCCAAATCGAGTTTGAGACGCTTGCGCACCACCCCAGCAAGGAAGCCCCGCACCGAATGCGACTGCCAGCCGGTGGCTCTTGTGAGCGCAGCGATGGTCGCGCCATTGGGGGAGCGCAGCATTTCTATTGCAGCCGATTGCTTCGTGCCGGATCGGACCGCTGCAACGCGGTTGCCCTTCTGCCCCGCCTTGCTGGGCTTCGGTCGGATGCTCGATGGTGCAGCCGATCTCGCCGCCGTTCGCTTCTTTGCTGCCTTTGTCATTGGGATCTCCTTCGGTTCAGCTGCAGCCTCCCGGCTGCACCGCCGAAGCCCCGCAAAAGCCCATAAGCCGGCGGGGCGGGATCCCGGAGCAGCAAAAGCGCGCCGGAAGCAAACACAGTAGCGCTCCGATCGCAGCGAAATGCCAGTCCTTTCTGGATAATGTTGTTGCTCAGATTGCCGGTAATCGAGCGAGAGATGATCCGATGGGGATGCGCTTGAGCTGTCGTGATGTTCGGAAGCCATGCTTTGCCAGCGCTGCGCGCCGAGAAGTGATCGAATAGACGATGTGATGTCCGCTTGTGGCCCAAACCAGTCATGCCGAAAAACGCAATCAATGTCGCTATTGGGGGTAGAGCGGACATCGCTTTTTTGCGGCGCTGAGGCGAAAGACGAGCAGGCGGGGTCTACGACTTCGATCGTGGTGATGGGCGACGACATGGCCGATTGGCTTGCCTATGGCCTCGAAGATGTCTTCTCCGATACGCCGGAAATTCGCGTCGTTCGCAAGAACAAACTTAATTCAGGCCTGCTGCACTACGACGCGAAAGGCGATCTCGACTGGTGGCACGTCGCGCGCGATACGTTGTCGCAAGAGAAGGCCGACTATGTCGTCATGATGCTGGGCATCGGCGACCGTCAGGCCATTCGCGAAAAGGATCTTGCCAAGGAGGCTGATACAAAAGCCAAGGATCAGCAGGCCAAAGATCAGGCGGCCAAGGATCCGCAGGCCAAGGACCGGCAGACCAAGGACGAAGCCGAAAAAAGGGATGGGCAGAAGCCCGCGAAGACAAATGATACGGACGAGAACGGCGCGCCGTCAGCGCAACGTCCAAAAAAACTGGTGGTCCTGCCGAGTTTCGCAGCGACGAATGGGAAAAAGTCTACTCGCGGCGCATCGACGACACGATTGCTGCTCTTAAGAGCAAGGGCGTGCCGGTCATCTGGGTCGGTCTGCTACCACTGCGCGGCGCTCGCTCATCGAGCGACGCGGCCTATCTCAATGAACTCTATCGCGCCCGCACCGAGCGCGCCGGCATTAAGTATGTCGACGCGTGTGGGACGGCTTCGTGGATGAAGCCGGCAAGTATTCCAATTATGGTCCCGACTATGAAGGGCAGGTGCGCCGGCTGCGATTGAACGACGGCGTTTTCTTCACCAAAGCTGGAGCGATAAAGCTCGCGCGCTATGTCGAACAGGAATTGAGCCGCTATATGAGTAATCGCGTGCCGGTGGCGCTGCCTTCTGGAACGTTGGATGCGGCGCCCTCCGATTCAAAGCTGACCGAGCGGCCGCTGATGGGGCCCGTGATCCCGCTGACTGGGACGGCGAAAGACAAAGACAAAGACAAAGACAAAGACAAAGACAAAGACAAAGACAAAGACAAAGACCAAAGACAAAGACAAAGACCAAAGACAAATAC
>JBKPLN010000448.1:0-7640 GCA_046731635.1 Pseudomonadota bacterium
GTTGTAGCGCGAGTTCAACCTCGATGGGATCGAAGGCACCCGCTTCGAGCAGCTGGAAGCCTACCCCGACGCCCGCATGGCTTCCGCTCATGCGGTAGTCGAACCGGTTGGTGATCATCGTGCCGTGATTCGATGCGGCCAGCACGAAGGCAAGCTTGCGTCCGACATTGCGCATGAAAATCTCCTCGGCGGGAACGCAATACGGCGCTGGATAATTCGAATCACCGACAAGATTAAAGCGTGGAGGTATTTTCGTCATGCTCGGTCTCGGCGGTTTCGGCAGGAACCGCTCGTCGTACAGCGCGTTTTCATGCGAATTCATGCAGGGAGCGACCCTATGACCACAACCACTGTGAGTGGCAGTCCAGTGCGGGCGGACATCCGTGCCGCGGCTGGCGTCAACGATTCGATTCTGGCGATCGGCCGTATCCTCATGGCGCTTATTTTCGTCAGTTCGGGTATCGAAAAATTCATGGATCTTGGTGCGACGGCCTCCGCGATCGGCTCGAAGGGCCTCCCGTATCCGAACATTCTCGCCGTTCTGACCGCGATCCTGGAAGCGGGCGGTGGTCTGTTGATTATTGTCGGATGGCAGACCCGGATTGCAGCCCTGGCCCTCGTCATCTTCAGCGCCATTGCGGCCTATTTCTTCCATGACTTCTGGAACCAGACCGGCGCGCAGCACACCAACAACATGATTCATTTCATGAAGAATGTGAGCATGATCGGTGGCTTGCTGACGCTGTGCGCTGCTGGAGCCGGGCGCTATTCCCTGGACGGACCCTGCATCCGCCCGAAATACCTGGGATCGGAACAGGCTATTTAGGCTGCATCGCGCGCCAGATTCGCTCGGGCGTCGCCGGCATCTCGATGTGTCGCACGCCGAATTCGGACAGCGCATCGACAAGCGCATTGGTCACGGCCGGCAGCGCCCCCACGCAGCCGGCCTCGCCGGCGCCCTTGACGCCCAGCGGATTGGTCTTGGTCGGCACCGGGTTGCTTTCAACCTCCATGTCGCAGAGGTCGTGCGCATGGGGCATGGCGTAATCCATGAATGAGGCCGTGACGAGCTGCCCCGCATCGTCGAAATGGATGTTTTCCATCAGCACCTGCCCGAGGCCTTGGGCGATGCCGCCATGGACCTGGCCGTGCAGCAGCAATGGGTTGAGCACGGTGCCGAAATCGTCCACCACGCTGTATCGCGTGATGTCGACCTTGCCCGTCTCGCGATCGATTTCAAGTTCGCAGATATGGCAGCCATTCGGATAATTGTTGACCGGTGCGTTGTAGACGTAGGTCGCAAATAAGCCGGGCTCCATGCCTTTCGGCAGATTGGCAATGTCGAGCGAGGCGACGGCAATTTCCTTTATCGACAAGGTGCGGTTGGTCTTGTTGGTCGAGAAGACGCCTTCATCGAATTTAAGATCGCCTTGTTCGACTTTGAGCATGTGCGCTGCGATCGCGCGCGCTTTGGTCACGACTTTTTCAGTCGCAAGATGAAATGCGGAGCCGGCAAGGGTAGCCGAGCGTGAACCGCCAGTGCCTTCACCGTAAAAAACCTGGTCTGTATCGCCTTGAACATATTGCGCATCGTGCGGATCGATCCCCAGCCGGTCGCAGACGAGTTGCTTGAATACTGTTTCGTGTCCCTGGCCTTGCGAATTGGAGCCGGAGAACAGGAGCAACGAGCCGGACCGGTCGAACCGAACTTCCGCACCCTCCGTGCTCGCGGCGCCGGCACGTTCGATGGTATTCGATATCCCGAAGCCGAGCAGCTTGCCGCGCTTGCGCGCTTCCGCCTTGCGGTTCCTGAAGCTTTTCCGGTCTGCAAGCTCGATTGCGAGATCCATGTTCTTCTCGAACTCGCCGCTGTCGTAAGTGAAGGTGAGGCCGGTCTTGAATGGCATGGCGGCGGGCGGGACGTAATTTCGCCTGCGCAGTTCGGCCGGATCCATTCCCATCTCGGCTGCGGCCAGGTCGACCATCCGCTCAATCACATAGGCTGCTTCCGGCCGGCCATTGCCGCGATAGGGCCGCATCGGGTTTGTGTTCGAAAACACGGCGGTGATGTCGACGTGGATGGCTGGCGTCCGATAGACGCCGGCGAGCGTCCCGGCATTGAGCACGAACGCGGGCAGCGAGTGTTGCAGATAGGCGCCGATTGCGGCAATTGTCCTTACGCGCAGCGCGAGGAAATGGCCGTCCTTGTCGAGCGCAAGCTCGGCTTCGGTGACGTTGTCGCGCGCCTGGGCGTCGCTCAGAAACGCCTCGGTTCTCGTGCTGATCCATTTTACCGGCCGGCCGATGCGAGTTGATGCGAGCAGCACCAGCGGGGTTTCGTTGAAGATCGGCGTCTTCATGCCGAAGCTGCCGCCGGTATCGCCGGTTACGATGCGTATCTTGCTTTCCGGTACCTTGAGAACCTTGGCGAGTTCGGTGCGCGTCGGATGCGGCCGCTGCATGGGCGTGTAGATCGTGTAGCGGCCGTCGGCTGCGTTGTAATCGCCGACCGCGCCACGCGGCTCCATGGTGGCGGCTGTGACCCGGTTGATCACAAAGCGATGGCGAACGACATGGGCCGCGCGGGAGAAGGCGGCCTCAACCGCATCCCTGTCGCCAATCAATTCGACGAAACAGATATTGTCGGGACAATCGTCCCACACGCACGGTGCGCCGGCCTTGGGGGCCTCGGACGTTGAAGTGACTGCCGGCAACTCCTCGTATTCGACACCGACAAGCTCGGCAGCATCCTGCGCCTGCGCGACCGTCTCGGCGACGACAAAAGCGACATAGTCGCCGACCCATCGCACGCGGTCTTCTGCGAGGATAGGATAGCGCGACTTGTACATCGGCGAGCCGTCACGGCGCTTGAGGCCACCAGGCACCGGCAAATCGCCATAACCGGCGGCCTTGACGTCGGCCGCCGTCAGCACTGCCAACACACCGGGCGCAACTTTGGCTGCCGCGACGTCGATCGACTTGATTTTCGCGTGCGCGTGCGGAGAACGAAGCACTACGGCGTGCGCCATGCCTGGCAGCTTTATGTCATCGACATAACGGCCGCCGCCGCGCACCAGCCGCGGATCCTCGAAGCGGGACACGCCTTGACCGACGGCGAACTCACCCATTTGAAATTCCGATTTTGGTGCGCGCCTGGCAGCAGGCCAGGTTTGGGAGGGACATACGCTATTGCTGTTGTTTCAATTTCTCCGCCACGCGCGGAGCGAAATAGGTCAGGACGCCATCGCAGCCGGCGCGCTTGAAGGCGGTGAGGCTTTCAATCATGGCGCGCTCGCCATCCAGCCAGCCGTTTTGAGCGGCCGCCATGATCATCGCGTATTCTCCTGACACCTGATACGCGAAGGTCGGCATCGCAAATGTCTCCTTCACGCGTTGCACGATGTCGAGATAGGGCAGGCCGGGCTTGACCATGATCATGTCCGCGCCCTCCGCGACGTCGATCGCAACCTCGCGCAACGCTTCGTCGGAATTGCCCGGGTCCATCTGATAGGTGCGCTTGTCGCCGGTGAGCGTCCTCGCCGTTCCGACGGCATCGCGGAAAGGACCGTAGAAGGCCGATGCGTATTTCGCCGCGTAGGACATAATCGATACGTCGGTAAACCCGGCGCTATCTAGCACCCTGCGAATGGCGCCCACCCTTCCATCCATCATGTCGGAGGGCGCAATGATGTCGCAGCCCGCTTCCGCCTGCACCAGCGCTTGCTTGGTCAGCACCGCGACCGTTTCGTCGTTGAGGATCACGCCGTCGCGCAATAGGCCGTCGTGTCCGTGGCTGGTAAACGGATCGAGCGCGACATCGCACAGAACGCCAATCGACGGCACTTCTTTTTTGATGGCGCCAATTGCCCGGCAGACGAGATTATCCGGATTAAGCGCCTCGCTTCCGGTCTCGTCCCGCAGCTTCGGGTCGGTGTAAGGGAAAAGCGCAATACACGGAATGGTCAGCTTGGCGGCGCGTTCGGCTTCGCGCACAGCCTGATCGACCGAAAGCCTTTCCACGCCCGGCATCGAGGGCACGGGCATGCGGGAGTTGTGGCCATCCATTACGAACAACGGCCAGATCAGATCGTCGGTGGCAAGCACATGCTCGCGCACCATTCGGCGCGCCCACTCACTGCGCCGGTTACGGCGCATGCGCACCGCCAGATCAAGCGGGTTGCGCTGGATCTCATCGGTATCTGCCTCGACCGGCACGAAACCGATTTTTCGCTCTAGAGGTCGACCGAATTTGATGGCCATGAGAGCTCTCCGGGGTTTCTTTTACCCGGTCCAGAAAAAGCCCGCTACCCGTTCGCGTGCGGCCAGCCGGCGGTTAACTACGCAGGCGCTGCGGCTTTTCCGGTCCGCCTTTCCATGTCAACGCCCGCCTCGAGACTTTCCTTGTCGCGATATATGGAGGCAACGGCTAACACCCGGCCGCCCAGCTTGTAGCGCACGATGCAATCGCGCTTCATGACGTCGCCGTCGACCTCAATCGCGTCCCATTTTTCGGCGTGCCCGACATAGTTAATCGGCACGTCATAGTGCTGACTCCAGAAAAACGGAGCTGAATTGAATGACGTGCGCACGCCCATCATGTTGAGTGCCGCGATTTGTCCCTGCCGCTCCGCGACGACCCAGTGCTCGACGCGGATGCGCTCCCCGGAAATTGCATCCGGCCAACGGGCGATGTCGCCGGCGGCATAGACGTCTGGCGCGCTTGTCTGCATGTACTCGTCAACGGTCACGCCTTTATCGATCGCAAGTCCGGCTTTCTCGGCAAGCGCAAGGCGGGGCCTCACGCCGACGCCGACTACGACCAGATCGGCGTCAAGCGTGCTGCCGCTCTTGAGCGTGGCACGTTTGCCGTCAATTGCGCTGACGGTGTCTTCGAGATGGAATTTCACGCCGTGCTCTTCATGCAGCGCGCGGATGAAGTCGCCAAGTTGGGGTCCGAACACGCGCTCGAGCGGCCGTTTCTCCGGCGCAACCACGTGCACGTCGATGTCGCGCGCGCGCAAGGACGCCGCCGTCTCGAGTCCGATAAAGCTTGCGCCGATGACGACCGCGCGTTTTGCGTGCTTTGCTTCGGCGATAATAGCGCGGCAATCGGCGAGCGATCGCAACGTATGCACGTGCTTTTGGCCAGCGCCGGGAATATCGAGCCTGACCGGTTCAGCGCCTGTCGCGAGCAGCAGCTTGTTAAACTTGACCCTGCTGCCATCGCCCAGTGCCAGCTCTTTTGCCTTTGCATCGAGCGCCGTGACCTCGGTCTTCAACCTCAGGTCAATCTTGTTCTCGGCATACCAATCGTCGCCGCGCAGCGGCACCCAGTCCTCCGGTGCACTCCCGGCGAGATAGTCTTTCGACAGGTTGGGCCGATCGACCGGCGCGGCGTCGTCATTGCTGAGCATCGTAACGCTGCCGGCAAAGCCGCGGCGCCTCAACATCTCCGCCGCGGCGAAACCGGCGGCGCCGCCGCCGACGATGACGAAGCGTTCAGCAGGAGACCCTGCCTTCTTTGACGGTGAGGGCGCCTTCCTGCTTTTCACAGCGATCTGGCCGTCCCGCTCGTCAACCTGCCAGCACGTGAGCGGACCTAGCGCCGGTGCCGCTATAGCCTCGCCTGTCTGCAGGCTGAAATGCGCGTGATGCCAGGGACAGCGCACCGTCTCGCCGACCAGGAGGCCTTCGGCGAGCGGCCCGTGATAATGGGTGCAATGTGCGGACACCGCGAACAGCTTGCCGCCCTTGCGCACCACGACCACTTCGTCATCTCCGACGCGACCGGCTACCATCGCGCCCTCGGCGACGTCGGCGGCCGGGATGCCTGCGGAGAGGTCGGGTCCGCTCGGCTTTTTGTCCTCGCTGGCCATGGGGCCGTCCTCCATTGCTGTTGCCCGATTAGATGCCTCAACGGCCGGAAAATTCCGCTTCTATGATAGATGCTCCACATTGCACCCGGTTGCCGCGATCAGCCGTTGCTTGCTAAGCCGCGGGAGCGAGGCGGGACCCCACCTATGGATTTCGAACTCTCCGAGGAACAACGCGCATTTCAGGTTACCGCACGTACGTTTGCCCGTGACGAAATGATGCCGCACGCGCGCGACTGGGACGAAGGCGAAGTGTTCCCGGTCGAAACCATGCGGAAGGCGGCAACGCTGGGCTTTGGCGGCATCTACGTCAAGGAGGATGTCGGCGGCTCGGCGCTCAGCCGGCTCGACGCTGCACTGATCTTCGAGGAACTGGCGCAGGGCTGCACGTCGACGGCGGCCTATATCTCGATCCACAACATGGCCGCCTGGATGATCGATGCCTTCGGCAGCTCCGATGTCCGTGGGAGATTCTTGCCGAAGCTTTGCACGATGGACCACTTCGCAAGCTATTGCCTCACCGAGCCGGGCGCGGGATCCGACGCGGCCAGCTTGACCACCCGGGCGCGGCGCGACGGCCAACACTACGTGCTGGACGGTACCAAGGCATTCATTTCCGGCGGGGGCGTTTCGGACATCTACGTGGTGATGGCCCGCACGGGCGACGTCGGCCCGCGCGGCATTTCATGTGTGGTGGTCGAGAAGGGCACGCCTGGCTTGTCGTTTGGTGCGCAGGAAAAGAAGCTCGGCTGGAAAACGCAGCCGACCACGATGGTTCTGTTCGAGAACTGCCGCGTGCCGGTTTCGAACCGCGTTGGCGCCGAGGGGCAGGGTTTCAAGATCGCGATGGCGGGACTTGATGGCGGACGACTGAACATTGGCGCGTGTTCGATCGGCGGCGCGCAGTTCTGTCTCGATCGCACGATCGGCTACATGAAAGACCGCAAGCAGTTCGGCTCGCGCCTTGCCGACTTCCAGGCGTTGCAATTCCGCATTGCGGACTATGCGACGGAGCTGGAGGCGGCACGACTTCTCTTGCACCGCGCTGCGGTTGCGGTGGGCGAGGGCGAGCCAATGGCGACGCGGCTTGCCGCTCAGGCCAAGCGTCTTGCCACCGATACGGGATTCGAGGTGGTCAATGGCTGCCTCCAGTTGCATGGCGGCTATGGCTATCTGCGCGATCACCCGATTGAGCGTGTCTTGCGCGACGTGCGCGTCCATCAAATACTCGAAGGTACCAATGAGATCATGCGCATGATCGTGAGCCGCGCTATGCTGGGGAACTAGCAGGCCAATTGACCGGTTTTCGGTCGCGCACAAGGTATTGATATCAGGAGGGCGTCATGGAGCAGCTTCCGAGAGTTTATCTTTCGCGCGACGAGATGATGAAGCGCATAGCACGCTTCAAGGACCTCAAGGGCTTCGATGGCGGATTGCCCGACAGCAAAATGCCCGGCTGCGAGCGGACGCTCTTCAACGTGATTGGCTTTCAGCCGCCGAAAGGCTCGGGAGGAGCGGTGACCTCTCCGGTGGGCGACCACGCGGCCCAGCTTGCCGCAATCAAGATCAGCGAGGGATTCAACCTCGGCTACTGCAAGGCAAAGCCCGGCCATGGACCGGAGATGCACAATCACGACACCAACGAGACTTTCATCCCGATGACCGGTACCTGGCGCGCGAGCTGGGAAAACGAAAAGGGTGAGGTGGAATATGTCGATCCTGTCTCTTATACACATCTCCGAGCCCACGAGACTGTGTTAGTAATCG
>JBKPLN010000449.1:0-11623 GCA_046731635.1 Pseudomonadota bacterium
CGAGGCGACCTGGCGCAAAGCCTGGGACCTCAAGGTTTTCGGCTACGTCAATATGTGCCGCGCCTTTTACGCCCTCATGCAAAAGCGCAAGCGTGGCGTTATCGTCAATGTTGTTGGCAATGCAGCCGACACGCACGATCCTGAATATATCTGCGGGGTCGCGGGTAATGCTGCCCTCGCAGCATTTACCCAATCGCTCGGCAGCGTCAGCGCAAGGGACGGAATTCGCGTCGTAGCGATCAGTCCCGGCCCGGTGGCAACCGACCGGCTGGTTGGCCTGATGAAAAAGAAGGCCCTTGACCGCACCGGCAGCGCGGACAACTGGAAGGATTTGTTCGAGCCCTTGCCGTTCGGCCGTGGCGCGACCGCCGAGGAAATCGGCGCCGCGATAGCATTCGCCGCCTCCGAACAGTCGGGCTACACAAGCGGGTCGGTCATCACCATCGACGCCGGCCTTTCAGCACGGGCCCAGGCCTTCTGAATGAGGAATGCATGTCACATCTGACGACCGATGACGGAATCAAGCTCTACTATGAGGAAACCGGCAAAGGCATCCCGATTGTTTTTGTTCATGAATTTGCCGGCGACTGTCGCTCCTACGAGCAGCAGGTTCGCCATTTCTCGAAGTATTATCGCTGCGTGACATTCAACGCCCGCGGATACCCTCCGTCGGATGTCCCGAAGGATGGCGAGCGCTATTCGCAGGAGCGCGCGCGAGACGACATCCGTTCCGTGCTCGATGCTCTCAAGATCGACAAAGCACACGTTGTCGGACTTTCGATGGGCGGATTTGCTGCGCTTCATTTCGGATTTGCCTATCCTGACCGTTGCCGCTCGATTGTGGTTGCAGGTTGCGGCTATGGCGCGGCGCCAGGCGAGCGGGCCAAGTTTGCCGAGGAGGCCGAGGCATCCGCAAAACGCTTCGAAGAACTGACGATGAAGAAGGCAGCCGAAGCCTACGCGCTTGGTCCGACGCGCGTGCAGCACCAGAACAAGGATCCGCGCGGCTGGCGGGAATTTGCCGATCAGCTTGCCGAACATTCGACGGAGGGCTCCGCGCTGACCATGCGCGGGGTGCAGAAGCGCCGGCCATCGCTGTTCGATCTGGTCGACAAGATGAAGGCCCTGACGGTGCCAACTCTGATCATGACCGGCGACGAGGACTGGCCATGTCTCGAGCCGGGCATTTTGATGAAGAAAAACATCCCGACCGCCGGGCTCGTTGTGATGGCAAATTGCGGACACAACATAAACCTGGAGGAGCCGGCGCTTTTCAATGCGCACCTGTCTGACCTCTTCCAGGCGGCGGACGCCGGTGCGTGGCCCAAGCGCGACCCGAGAGCAATGGCCGGCACGATTCTCGGCCGTTGAATGGGTCAGGTCGCGTTATATCCGCCGTCGACCAGCAAGTCCGCCCCGGTCATAAAGCTCGACGCATCGCTCGCGAGAAACACGGCGGCACGCGCGATCTCCTCCGGCTGACCGAGCCTTTGCAGCAAGTGCTTCGGGCCAGCCGTGCGCCGTGCCGTTTCCATGTCGCCGAAGCGCTTGACCAGCCGCTCGGTCTCGACTGCGCCTGGCGAGAGAGTGTTGACCCGAACTTTTTCTGCGGCGTGATCGGCCGCCATGGCCTTGGCGAGCTGGATGAGCGCTCCCTTGGTCGCGCAGTACACCGCACGCCGCCGGGCCGCGACACTGCCTAGCTGGGACGCGATATGGATCACGCTGCCCCCACCCGCCGCAATCATCGCCGGCAGAATGGCCCGGCTCATCAGAAACGCGCCGCCGACGTTCACGGCAAATACCCGGCTCCAGTCCGACAACGAGAGATCAAGCACCGTGCCGTTCGGATCGTAGCCGGCCGCTCCATTGACCAGAATATGAATGGCGGGAAATTTCTGCAGGATGGCCTTCGCCGCAGCTTCGACGTCGGCTTCATCGGCTACATCGCAACGGACAGCCAACGCCTTGACGCCTTTATTTGCGGCCGCCGCACCGGTGGCCTCGGCAGCTTTGGCATCAATGTCGACGCAGGCAACATTGGCTTCGGCCTGCGCGAAGGCAAGCGCGATCGCCCGACCGATACCGTTTCCGGCCCCGGTGACCACCGCAGATTTTCCTGCCAGTGAATAGTCGCCGGATGCCATTAGTTGTTCCTAGGACAAGGCAGGCGCAATGCGACCAAGATAAGCCTCCTGAACGCGCGGATTTTGTTTGAGGTCGACGCAGGTCCCGCTTGCGATCACCGAACCGGTTTGCAGAACGTAGCCTCGGCTTGCCGTCTCCAGCGCATAACGGGCATTTTGCTCGACCAGGAGCACGCTGGTTCCTGCTGCGTTGATCGCCCGGATGGTGCGGAAAATGTCCTGCACGACGATTGGCGCAAGACCAAGCGAGGGCTCGTCGAGGCAGAGCAACTGCGGTTCCGACATCATCGCCCGCCCAAGCGCAAGCATTTGCTGTTCGCCGCCGCTTAATGTTCCGGCGTTCTGCGCGCTGCGCTCCGATAACCGGGGAAACATGTCGAATATATCGCCGATCATTCTGCGGATTTTTGCGTTGTCCTTGCGGCTCTTGAAGCCGCCGAGCTCGAGGTTTTCGCGCACCGTAAGGAATGGAAAGACGTGCCGTCCCTCCGGAACAAGCGCAATGCCAAGGTTCGTGCGTTCATGCGAGGCCATCGACGTGATATCGCGCCCGCAAAAGACGATCGATCCGCGCCGGGGCGAAAGCACGCCCGCTATCGCTCGCAATGTGGTGGACTTTCCCGCACCATTCGCTCCGATCAGGGCGACAATTTCACCAGCCTCGATGCTTAACGAAATGTCGCGGCAGACCGATACCTGCCCATAGGCCAGTTCAAGCTTCTCGGTGGAGAGAAGAACGCTCACGACAGTTCCCCGCCAAGGTAGGCCGCGATGACCGCAGGATTTTTCTGCACCTCGGACGGCGTGCCCTGAAACAGGTGGCGCCCGTAATCCATGACCATGATGCGGTCAGCGACGTTCATCACCAGATCCATGTTGTGCTCGACAACAACGACCGTGATGCCACGGCTCCTCAGCGTCCGGATGCGCTCAAGCAGGACATCGACTTCGGCCGCGTTCAGTCCCGCCGCCGGTTCGTCGACCAGCAAAAGCCGGGGCTTGGTGGCAAGCGACCGCGCAAGTTCGAGCATGCGCTGCTCGCCATAAGACAACTCTCCGGCGAACACGTTCAGCCGGGCGCTCATACCAAAGAATTCAAGCAGCCGCAGCGCTTCCTCGCGGCAGTGTTGCCGGTCATGCGCGAAGGCTGTGCCGTGAATGACATATTGCCAGGCAGGAATCTTGTGATGAACGTGAAATCCGGCGATCACGTTGTCGAGTACACTGAGCTGCTTGAAAAGGCGGATCTTTTGGAATGTCCGCGCGAGCCCGAGTCGCACGCGCCGATGCGCGCGCATTCCGGAGAGATCCTGGCCATCAAGCGAGATTGATCCCGAATCGGGTCGGTAGATGCCACTGATCAGATTGAGCAGCGTCGATTTGCCTGCACCGTTCGGACCGATGATCGCGAAAATGGAGCCGGTCGGAACGTCGAGTGAGATGTCAAAAACCGCGTGAACCCCGCCGAAGCTCTTGTGCAGATCTTGCGCCCGCAGCAGCGGTGCTGTGCCGGCCGCGACCGGGAGTTCGGCTGCCGCAGCTTCGATCATGATTCGCGCCCGCCCGGCCAAACCTTCTCCTGCACCATTCGGGCAGCCTGAACGAGCCCGCCGGGCATGAACAGCACGACGAACGTCAACGCGGCCCCATAGACGACGAGCCGCAGGTCACCGATGCCGCGAAGGACTTCGGGCAGCAGCGTCAACAGGATCGCGCCGAACACCGGGCCGATCAAAGTGCCCATCCCGCCGACAATGACCATGGCCAGGATGGTGAACGCCTCGCTCACGTAGAACGCGTCGGGCACCAGCGTGCCGACGAAACTCGCATAAAAGCAGCCTGCAGCGCCGGCGACCGCTGCGCCCAGGCCGAACGCGAACACTTTCCACGCCGCGCCATTGATGCCGAGCGAGGCAGCGGAGACCTCGTCCTCGCGGATGGCCGTGAGCGTTTCCCCAACCGGAGAGCGGACCAATTGATCGAGCAGCAGATAGACAAGCAGAGTGAACCCGGACACCAGGTAAAAGAAGGCGGTCAGGTTGCGAAAATCGGCGATGACCGTTCCGCCGACAACAATCGCCGGCGGGGGCGAAATTCCGTAGATGCCGAGCGGTCCCTGCGTCAGGCTGATCCAGTTGAGCAGGATTTGATAAATGATCACGGCAAAGCCGAGCGAGGCAATCGCAAGGTAGTGCCCGCGCAGCCGAACTGCGAAAAGCGAAAGGAACATCCCCGCCAGACCCGCGAAGGCAACGCCTGCGACGAACGCGGCCCAGAAAGGAATGCCAAGCTTGACGATCAGCAAGGTCGAAACGTAGGCGCCGAGACCATAAAAGGCGGAATGACCGAGATTGAGCTGCCCGGTATAGCCCAGGATGAAATCGAGGCCGAGCGCGAGCAGGACGTTGATGGCGCAGATCGTCAGGTTCGTGCGCCAATAAGTATCGTTGAATATCAGCGGCAACGCGATGATGCAGAGCGCGGCAAGCAAATACGCCACCCACCGCGATCGCAGTATCTTGTCATTGCCCACCCGCTGCGAAATCGCGGAATCAGACATTCTCTTCGCGCCTTTCCGCGATCAGCCCGGTCGGCTTGATTGCCAGCATCAGCAACAAGAGCGCGAACACGACAATATCGATCAGGCCGGGATCGAGAAATTGCGTGGTGTAGCTTTCAATAAGCCCGACGATCAGACCCGCGAGAATGGTTCCTTCGACGTTGCCGAAGCCACCGATGATGACGATTGCAAACGCCTTCACGATCACCGAGGTGCCGGCAAAAGGCGTGAGCACGAGCACGGGCGCCAGCATCGCGCCCGCCATCCCGGCAAGCGCGGAGGCGATCACGAATGTCAGCATGATGAGATAGTTGGGATTGATGCCCATAAGCCCGGCAGTCTCGCGGTCCTGCGAAACAGCGCGCAGCGCTTTGCCCAGAAACGTGAATTTCATGAAAGCGTAGAGCAGGGCGATGGTCACCGAGGAGACTGCAATAATGATGATGTTCTGCCAGGAGACAAAGATGCCCGCAAAGCGAATGACCTGGCTGCTGTATTGCGTTTCGAAAGCGTAAGGAATCGGCCCGAACCACGCCAGCATCAGGTTTTGCATCATGACCGAAATGCCGATCGTGGCGATGAGCGGCAACAGCTCGTTTCCCTTGCGGCGTAACGGCGTGAAAACCGACGCGTTGATCAACCAGCCGAGCGCGGCGCCTACGATGAATGCAACCCCGATGCTGAGGATGTATCCGGCGCCAATCAAGTGCATGAAAAAATAGGCGGCGAAGGCACCGAGCGTGACAAAATCGGCATGCGCAAAGTTGATCTGCACGAGCACGCCGTAGATCAGCGTCAGGCCTAACGCCACCAGGACGTAGAGACTTCCGAAAACGACGCCGTTGATCGCCTGTTGTAGGACGATCGTGGTTGTCATCTTCGCGTTAGTTCCACTTCAGGCTTGTCCATGACATGTCGGGCTTGGTCTCCATGTAATGGACGGTATCCATCTTGGTGTTCTGGTTGGTCTTGTCGAATTCCACGCTTCCCGTCACCCCCGAATAATTCTTCGTCGCAGCAAGTCCATCCCGTATTGACTGAGGATCTTTCCCGCCGCGTTTGACAACATCCGCGATCAGCATGATCTGATCGTAAGCGTGAGCATTCAGGTGCGTCGGATCGGCATTGTACTTGGCCTTGAATGTCGTAATGAAATCTTTCACGACATCGCGGGCATCCGTCGGATCGAACTGGACGATGCGGATGTAACCCAACGCAGCCTTGCCGGCCTTCTGCTCAAATCCGAATGGCAGCCAGATGGTGCCGATCTGGATGGCATCTCCGCCGCCGCCCTTGGTGATCCCGGCCTGCGCCAACGCCTGGGTTATCTTCAGGCCCTGGCCTTCAAGCGTGTAGGTGGGGATGACGTCGATTTTGCCGAGACCGGCAATTCGCGTCGCAATCGCGGTAAAGTCGTTGACGTCGCGTCCGAAGCCGATCTCGGCCAAAACTTTTCCGCCAAGCTTGGTAAAGTTCTCCTTGAAAACCTGGGCATTGCCGATACCGGCATTGGTATTTTCGAACAGCAGGACCGCATTTCGCGCATTGATGCGTTTATATGCATTTTCCGCGAGGTTGACGCCCTGCATGACCTCGTTCGGCATGATGCGGAAGGTCCAGGGGTTGCCCGGCTCCGTGACCTTGATGGAGGACGAACCGGCATTGAGCAGAGGTACTTTCGACTGTTCAACGATCGGCATCACGGCAAGCGTGGCATCCGAACACTCTTCGCCGATAATGACGTCCGGCTTGAATTGCTCGATCAGGCGCTTGGCAGCCTGCGTCGCCGGCAAAGGTGCGCAGCTTGAATCCTCGTACTGAACGACAAACTTGTATCCGTTCACGCCGGCCTTGTTGAGCTGTTCGAGCGCCAGTTCGACGCCTTGTTTGTCCTGGGCGCCGAAATACGAGCCCGGCCCCGACATCGGAAAAAGTGCACCGATTTTGATGGTTTTCTCTTGGGCGTAAGTCGCCTGGCTTGCCGCCAACAAGCCGACCGCGGCGACGCCTGCAACGAGAGCACGAAATGTCACGGTCATTTCCTCATCCTCCTAGGAACGATCGTCACTGGCGCAAAGCCTAGCAACGATCGTGCGGCTGGGTAAAGCGACGTGCGGTAGCAAGCTTTGTCGCAGGCTGCACGGCGGCGTTCTGGCTGACGAATTTCTCATCAATTCTTTCGACTCCGCTGTGGCCCGATCTGGATCTCCTTTTCGCATCGGCTAGCTGCTGCCGAACGCGACCCCTTCTGAGCCGCGCGTGGCCCATCCGGTCATGCGCTGCTCGATGGCGACGCAGATCACGTACATTCCGACGCCCATCAGGCCAGTGACGATCAGTCCCGCAAAGGCCAAGGGAACCTCGAAGCGCGACGACGCGACCAGCATCAGATGGCCGATGCCCGCGTTGGCAGCGACTGTCTCGGCGACGATTGAGCCGACGAAGGCGACTGTCATGGCGATCTTCAGCGACGCAAAGAAGTAGGGCATCGCTCTCGGCAAGCCGACTTTCATGATCACCTGACGCTTCGTCGCGCCGAGCGCGCGCAGCACGTCGCGCAGTTCCGGCTCGACCGTCGCGATGCCTGTCGCGACATTGACCAGAATGGGAAAGAAGGAAAGCAGGAAAGCCGTAATGACGGCCGGGATTGTGCCAATGCCAAACCAGATAACCAGCACGGGAATGACCGCGACCTTCGGGACGGAGTTGAACGCGATCAGCGCCGGATAGAATCCGTCATAGATCACGCGCGACGACCCGAGCGCGATGCCACCGAGGCCGCCAATCACGATGGCGAACGCGAACCCGATCAGCGTGGTCATCAAGGTCTGCCACGAGTTCTCGAGGATGGGTACGCGCCATTGCCAGAGGGCCTCGAAGATCGCCGATGGCGCCGGCAGGACGAACTGCTGGATCTGGAAGAGGCGGACGAAGATCTCCCAGAACACAAACATGCCCGCGATCACGACCCAGGGAAGCGCCTGCCGCACCAATTTGCGCTCGAAGAAGCTTGTCCGACGCACGATGACCGGAAGCTCGGTGCTCTCGACGATGGTCACGCGGGCACCTTCGATGTCAGGCCGCGTTTGCGCGTGCTGCACTGATGTGCTCCCGCAATTCATGCACCAGCTTGACGGATTCCGGATCGTACGTGCTGTTGAGATCCCGCGGCCGCGGCGTATTTACCTTGCGATCGAGAATGATCCGACCCGGCCGCGCGCTCATCACCAGCACGCGGTCGGCCAGGAACGCCGCTTCGCGCAGGTCGTGGGTCACCAGGATCACCGTCGGCCGCCGGGACATCCACAATTCCTGCAGCGCCAGCCACAACTCCTCGCGCGTGAACATGTCGAGCGCGCCGAACGGCTCGTCCAGCATCAGCAGCGACGGCTCGTGAATGAGGGCTCGGCAGAGCTGCGTACGCTGCTGCATTCCGCCCGAGAGCTGCCAGGGGTGCTTCTCTTCGTAGCCCTGCAGGCCGACCAGCGCGAGCAGATCGCGCGCCCTTGCTTCATAGGCGGCCCGCTCCCTGCGCAGCCGGCTGGCATGCGGCTCAACGATCTCGAGCGGCAGCATGACGTTCTGCAGGATCGTGCGCCATGGCAACAGCGATGAATTCTGAAAGGCCATGCCGACGCAGTTCAGCGGCCCAGCGACCGCCTTGCTGGCGATGCTGACTCGCCCGATGGTGGCCGGCCACAGTCCTGTGACAACTTTCATCAGCGTGGATTTGCCGCAGCCGGACGGTCCTACGACGGAGACGAATTCGCCCTGCTCGACCTCGAAGCTTGTTCGATGCAGGGCAAGCGCCGTCTCCTCGTCGTTGTAACGAAGCGAGACGTCCTGAAGTTGAACGAACGCTGGCACGAACTTTTCCCAACTACGCAAAAGAGAAGACCGGAACCGGTCCGGGCCATGCAAGTTGCGGGCCGCAGCCGCCGTGCATACTACTTCTTCAGTATGCTCTTCTGAAGCATCGCATGCACGCCTTTGACGTTGTTCACTGTCTGCGTCACATGCAGATCGCCGGCAAAGCTGCACATCGCATAAGCTTCATCCTTGTGGATGCCGGTCATGCTGACGATCCAGTCGATCATTTCCTTCAGCGCCTGGCGGGCTGCATTGTCGAGGTCGGTGTCGAGCCCGAAGGTGATAAAGTGGGTCGGTGTTTCCGCGCGTGGCATCTTCCATCCGAGTTTCTTTCGAACGTTGAATTCGAACGTGCCTGTCAGTGCGGTCTCGATCGCGGTTCCGTCGACCTCGCCGTCGCCCTGCGCAGCATGGCCGTCGCCGGTTGAGAACAGCGCGCCCTCGTTCCATACCGGAAGATAGATCGTGCTGCCCGCGGTGAGTTCCTTGCAGTCGAGATTGCCGCCGAATTCGCGCGGCTCCTTGCTGTTCTGCCGGCCGAACACCGCCGCCGGCGCAACCGCAAGCTGGCCGAAGAACGGCGCGATCGGGATCTTGTAGCCCGACGCCGTGGTTGCGACGTTCGCTTTCAGATCGAGCGGGACATGGGTCAGCTTTGTATACGGAAAATCTTCAGGAATGGTCCCCATGTACCCGCGGAAGACGTTCCAGCCCCAGTTCTGCCTGAGCTTAATGTCCATGATCTTGACCTCGAGAACGTCGCCGATCGCGGCGCCGCGGACGTAGATCGGCCCGGTGAAGATGTGATTGCCGGACCCCTTCTTCACCTTCTGATGAATTTCGACGATGTCGGGAAGAATATCGAAGCCGCTGTCCTTCGCCGGCATCCACTCGGGATTGCAGGTGGCGCACTCGACGGTCACCCGCTCGCCTGAATCGATGGTGAGCGCGGGTTTGATCGTGGCATCGAGATAGCCCCAATGCACCGTGTCCGGCGTGGCTCGCAAGAGCTTGGCGGTCGCATTCGCAGTGGTGCTCACGTTCATGACAAGCCTCAACTGCCGGGGATGATGCCCGGCTTCATACTGTAGCAATAGTTCGAAATGTCGCCCGCACGCGTGAACCAGATCTGGTCTGCCTGCTTGTGCTGGACGCAATGCTTGAGAGCCTGTCGCAGCGGCCGCAGCCGGAACGGCTGCCCGAGGATGAAGCCGTGCAGCGACAGCGAGAAGACGAGCGGCTGCTTTTCCGACGCCTCGAGCAACTCCTCGAACTGGTCGACGATCATGTCGGCGAACTGCCGGCCGGTATGATCGCGCATCGCCAGGGTGCCGGCGTCGTTGAGCTCCATTGGATAGGGCACCGACAGCAACGGGCCCGAGCGCGTGCGCATCCATATCGGCTGGTCATCGACCGGCCAGTCCAGCAAGTGCGTGAAGCCGCATTCCTTGAGAAGATCAGGCGTGACGCCCGTCTCGGCAGCGCCCGCCCCCATCCAACCCGTCGGCCGGACGCCGACATGTTTCGCGATGACATCGACGCATTCCTGGATGACGCGACGCTCGTCATCTTCCCAAAGGCCACGCAGCGTCTCAGCATTGGTGCGACCGTGGCCGAGCACGTCGTCCCCACGCTGTTTGATCTTCTCGATGATGTCCGGATATTCGTAGCAGACTGCCGAATTCAGCAGGATCGACGCCGGCAGCTTGAGCTCGTCGAGAATTTCGAAGAAGCGCCAGTTGCCGACGCGATTGCCGTAGTCGCGCCACGCGTAATTGCGCGAGGTCTGCGGGCCGGCGCGATTGTGCGGATCGATTCCCTGGCCGGCCTGAAACGCGAAATGTTCGATGTTGAGCGCGACGTAGAACGCAAGCCTTTTCCCTCCCGGCCACGAATAGTGCTTGCGCTTCGTGATCGGCAGGAAGTCGTATCGTTTGTGGTGAGGCAGCTTGAGCATGCGTTACTTCCCCCGACGCGCGTCACATTTTTTTTCGGACGGCACGCTAGACTAGTTCAAGTCACTTGATCAACGAGAAATTCAGAAGGTTGGCGGCGTGTTCACGAACAGGATGCGTGCCTCGGCCTTTCCACGGTTCCTGTAACCGTGCCCGATTTCCGAGCGGAAGCAGAACGTGTCGCCGGCCGAAAGCTGATAGGCCCTGTCACCAAGGAACAGCTCGATCTCGCCGCTGATGACGTAGCCGACTTCCTCGCCCTCGTGCGAGATCAACCCGAAGCTCGAGCCGCCCGGCGCAACGACATGGATGTTGCTCTGGAGCAGATGGCCTTTCGCGTAGGGAATGACGCGCTCCATCAGGATTCCGTGGCCCCGCCGGACCGGATCCATGTCGATTTTGGACCGCTGGCCAGCACGCGTTACGACCGGCGCGTCTTCCTCCTGCCGGGTGAAAAGTTCCCCAAGCCCGATTTTCAGCACCGTGCAGAGCTTGTGCAGCACCTGCAGCGAAGGCTCGATCTTGTTGTTTTCGATCTTGGATACGAGGCTTTCCGAGCAACCCGCCGCGGCCGCGACATCCTTCAGGCGCGAGCCGCGCATCAGCCGCGCATGCCGCAGGCGCGTGCCGATCGCGTAGCGCGCAAGATCGAGCACCTCGGCGCTTTCACGCCCAGGCTGGCGGGGGCTTTTGCCATCGTCCTTTGCGCGCAGCGGCAATTGGGCGCGCCCTGAGCTCGGGACGGTCTTCTTCTTGGGCTTCGGCATTCCTGTTCCAATTCGTGGCGGCGAAGGTCACGATAGTCGCCTTCGGCGCCGCGTTCAATTGACTTTCCTGACGATAAAGTTACCGTTCTGAAACGGGTGCGAGCCGCGGCAACGTACCCGTCGCAACAAGGAGATCGTGATATGTCCCTAGTCTGCTCGCGTGTCCAACGTGCCTTCGCGCTTGCCGCAGTAATTTTCCTCGCTTTCGCCGTCCAGGTGCGTGCCCAGGCGCCCGAGAAAAAAGACATCAAAGTGATGATGGACTGGATCATCCAGGGCACTCACGCCCGTTCTTTGTTGCGCAATCGAAGGGCTACTACAAGG
>JBKPLN010000450.1:0-2106 GCA_046731635.1 Pseudomonadota bacterium
CATGTGCTGTGCAGTAGTCGTGTCTGCTTTTGGCCAAAAGCGGACATTGCTCATCAACTCCATCGACGGGTGCCTAAGAGAATGCCTAGCTGAAGCCCCGGCACATTGACATCGTAAATTCGATGGTCTGACCAATCGAACACCGCCTCGACTGCTTTGATTGCGGTCGGCTCGTTCACCTCATGGACTTCGGTAACATACAGTACCGGCTGCGAGCCGTAGACCTGCTCAAAATCGTGGACAATCTCGAGGATCGGGGGTTTTGTGCGGTCGAGGTGTAGTCCGGTCACCGGCTGAAGCGCATCGCCCCAAGGCGGGCTAAGGAAAATTACTAGACGGTGATCCGCAGGATGCTTCTTTGCGGCAACCAAGTCCTTATAGCTGCCCTGAACCAGTTCAATCGGTGCGTTGAGGTGCGCGATGTTACGTGTCGTCAAGCAAAGATGACCGGCTCGACCTCGAAACCAATGCCCTTCGATCCGGGTAGGTGCCGCAGTATTGCGTACAGCCCGTTGCATGAGCCAGCGAAAGGGTCGATGACCCCAATGGGACGGTTATCGGACACACGCGCGACAACCTCGGCGATATCTTGCCCAATCTTGTTGCCAAGCGGGTCTTTGACCGCTTCGCGGCAAGTCCGCGCGAGAATGCGCACACCGCGGTCGTACCATTCCTTCGGTGGCAGCCCATACAGATGCACATGATCAGGATCACCGAAGGAATCTTTCCCGTATTTTTCAACCTCCCATAGCTCCATCAGCTGATTTCGTTTCTCGGCACTGAGAAGGAAGTCGCGATCATACTTTCTCTCTGAATGCATAGGGCGCTGCTTTGTCACGAAACACCCCCGCCTGCTGCGCCGTTGCAACGAGCGGCCACACCGCTAGCCCAGTAAACTGATGAACTCGCGCCGTCTCAAGCCGCCGCCGAGGCTCAGCGAACAATCGTAGCGGTTCAAACGAGGCCCGTTAAGGGACGAACTTGATGTCCGCTTTGGGTCAAAAGCGGACATATGCAGTGCAAAACGGCATGTCCGCTTCACCCCCAAAAGCAGACATGTGCGGTGCACCAGCTCACGTCTGCTTTGGGCCATAAGCGGACATGACCGCCGCGAATTTGTGATGTCCGCTTTACCCCCGAACGCGGACATATTGTGCGTTGCGATTGGAATGTTAGGGCCAACAGCTCGCGAGACTATACCTTGACGCTAGTCCGCAAAGACTTCCTTGTGCTTTCGCCACTCGATCCAATCGGTCTCTGCTGTAGGCACTTTGACTAGGGTCTGTACTCACACAGTTTACTGAATAGCAAGGCAGATCGTGATTCACCGCTGGGCGGAGGTGAATCATGCGATTCGATTTGAGCGACGAGGAATGGGCACTTCTCGTGCCACTATTGCCGAAGAACCGCAAGAGCGCGCGCGTCGATGATCGTAGGATTTTAAATGCGATCTTCTACGTGCTGCGCACGGGCATGCCTTGGCGCGATTTGCCGGAACGCTACGGGCCTTACACAACAGCCTACAATCGGTTCAACCGCTGGTCTCGCCGGGGCATCTGGAAGCGCATCTTCGACGAGTTGGCATCGAAATCTCGCGACAGCTTGTATCTGATCGACAGCACGATCGTGAAAGCCCACCGCTCAGCCAGCGGCGCAAAAGGGGGGAGAAAAATCAGGCGATCGGCATCAGCCGGGGCGGCCGGACGACGAAAATCCACGCGATCGTCGACAGCAAAGGTCGGCCGCTGAACTTCACCGTAACAGGCGGACAGATCCACGACAGCCAGGTCGTCGAAGACGTGTTGAACACGCCTCAACAGCCGCTCGCCGTTACCGCTGACAAGGCATACGATAGCCAACGAGCGCGTCAGCAGATCAAAGACGAAGGGGCTTTACCCATCATTCCCAGCCGTAGCAACGCGACCAGGAAAGCCTACTGTCCCAAGCGCTTCTATCGCCAGCGCCACAAGATCGAAAATTTCTTCTGTCGTATCAAAGATTGGCGGCGCATCGCCACACGATACGACAAGCTCGCTCGTAACTTTCTAGCCGCAACTACCCTTGTCGGCGTACTCTACTGGATCAAGTTGTGAGTCCAGACCCTAG
>JBKPLN010000451.1:0-1606 GCA_046731635.1 Pseudomonadota bacterium
GTCCGGCAAGGTGAAATACCAGCAGACCGGCAAACGCCACGGCATGATCAAGCGGACAACCAAGACGATCCGCGAGCATCGCGGCACCAAGGTGCTGTTCAAAACCGACGGCGAGACCGTCAAGAAGAACTGGTTGCCCTACGGCTGACCGGTCTTCAGGCCGCTGACCGCGGCTTTCGTGTAACCATTCGCTCGTTCTGCAAGGAGATTTCCCATGGCCCGCGTCAAGCGTGGTGTCACGTCGCATGCCAAGCACAAGAAGGTCCTCAAGGCCGCCAAGGGCTATTATGGCCGCCGCAAAAATACGATTCGCATCGCCAAGCAGGCGGTGGAGAAGGCGAACCAATACGCCTTCCGCGATCGCAAGCGGCGAAAACGCACATTCCGCGCGCTTTGGATCCAGCGCCTGAACGCGGCGGTGCGGCCATTCGGACTGAATTACAGTCGCTTCATCGCTGGTCTCGCCAAAGCCGGGCTGACCGTCGATCGCAAGGTGCTGTCTGACCTTGCTATTCGTGAACCCGCGGCCTTCCAGGCGATCGTGGAAAAGGCCAAGGCCGCGTTGCCGGCTTAAAAACGAAGCGGTCATGCCCGGCCTCGCGCCGGGCATCCACGCCTTCCTTCTTGCAAGCAAGACGTGGATGGCCGGGACAAGCCCGGCCATGACCAGCTAGAACGCTGGAAACCATGACCGACATCGCGCGACTGGAACAGGATCTGCTTGCCGCCGTCGCCTCGGCGGGGGACGAGACGGCGCTTGAAGCCGTACGCGTGGCGGCGCTGGGCAAGAGCGGCTCGGTGTCGGCGCTGCTCAAGACGCTCGGCAGCATGACCCCCGAAGAGCGCAAGATCCAGGGCCCGACAATCAATGGATTGAAGGATCGCCTGACCGCAGCGATCGCAGAGGCGAAAGACAAGCTTGCTGCGGCCGCACTTGATGCCAGACTCAACACCGAAACCATTGACGTCACTTTGCCGGTTCGCGAAACGCCGGCTGAAACGGGGCGCGTGCACCCGATCAGCCAGGTTACCGACGAGCTGACGGCGATTTTTGCCGACATGGGTTTTGCGGTGGCCGAAGGGCCCGACATCGAGAGCGACGACTATAATTTCACCAAGCTGAATTTTCCCGAAGGCCATCCGGCGCGGGAGATGCACGACACCTTTTATTTCCCGCCGAAATCGGATGGCTCGCGATTGCTGCTACGCACGCACACGTCACCGGTTCAGGTGCGGACGATGCTCAGCCAGAAGCCGCCGATCCGTGTCATTTGTCCGGGCCGCACATACCGCAGCGATTCGGATCAAACGCATACGCCGATGTTTCATCAGGTCGAGGGTCTTGTCATCGACAGGGGATCTCATCTGGGTCATCTGAAATGGATACTCGAAGAGTTCTGCAAGGCATTCTTCGAAGTCGACAGCGTGAAGATGCGCTTTCGTCCGTCGTACTTCCCATTCACCGAGCCGTCGCTCGAAGTCGACATTCGGTGCAAGCGAGAAAAGGACGAGATTCGCTTCGGGGAAGGCGACGACTGGCTGGAAATTCTGGGTTGCGGAATGGTGCATCCCAATGTGCTGCGAAATTGCGGGCTCGATCCCGACG
>JBKPLN010000452.1:0-1138 GCA_046731635.1 Pseudomonadota bacterium
TTCTATCAAATATCAACTCGTAACTAAAGACTATTTGGTCACCTTCGCCGTATGCGAACCATGCTTCTTAAACACGCGCGTGGGCGAAAATTCACCGAGCTTATGACCGACCATGTTCTCGGTAACGAAAACGGAATGAAACGTCTTTCCGTTATGCACCAAAAACGTGTGGCCAACAAAATCCGGCGTCACCATCGAGCGTCGCGACCAGGTTTTGATCGGTTTCTTCACGCCCGAGCTATTCATCTTGTCGATCTTCTCCAGAAGATGCAACTCGACGAAGGGTCCCTTCTTTAACGATCTAGCCATAAAAATCAACTGATTTGTAATCCGTACTTTGAGAATTGATAATCGTAGTTTGGATCAATTGCTCACGGGTCAGGAGCCTCTGATCTCGAATCAAGAGCCTTTCTTTTTCGCTCTTCTCCTCTCCAGGATAAAGCGATCGCTCGGTTTATGTTTGCTACGCGTCTTAAATCCCTTCGCCAGTTGTCCCCAGGGACTGACCGGATGATGCCGTCCGCCGCCACCTTTTGATTTCCCCTGGCCGCCGCCCATTGGATGATCGATCGGATTCATGACCATACCACGCACATGGGGACGGCGTCCTTGCCAGCGAGTACGTCCCGCTTTGCCGCTCGACACGTTCATGTGATCCACATTTCCTACCTGGCCAATGGTCGCGAAGCAGTTTTCATGGATGCGTCGGATTTCGCCGGAAGGCATTTTCACCAATGCGTAGCCAGCCTCGATGTTTGTTAACGTCGCCTGTTGCCCGGCGCTCCGCGCAACCTGACCACCGCGGCCCGGACTCAATTCAATGTTATGAATGTTGGTACCTAGCGGAATCGCGCGAAGCGGCAACGCGTTTCCCAAATCGGGCGCGACACCATCGCCAGCGGCGACCTTAGATCCTACTCGTAAGCCGTTCGGTGCGAGAATGTAGCTTAATTCCCCGTCGGTATATTTAATAAGAGCAATACGCGCAGAGCGATTCGGGTCGTACTCGATCCCGAGAACCTCTGCAGAGACACCGTGCTTGCGTCGTCTAAAATCAACCCTGCGGTATTTCTGTTTGTGGCCACCGCCAATGTGGCGCGACGTGAGCCGGCCGTAGCTGTTGCGACCGCCGCTCTTT
>JBKPLN010000453.1:0-2080 GCA_046731635.1 Pseudomonadota bacterium
CTTTCCAGGTGCGGATGGTCGCTCGTAGAGCGTGGAGGCCACGGCAAAATCACGACCGAACGTGGTGATTATCGTCCGCGACAACTTGCGGCCGAGTGCGACCGGCGAGCGGGCCGCGCGAAACGACCTGATATCATCGTAGCCGTACAGAATTTCTGTCGCGCCATAGCGGACGGTCCGCCGGTCGTCGCGGAATAACTCATCGAGCACCGGCACATCGTTCGAGACCAGGGCCTTTTCGTATCGCTCAAACGCTGCCTTCACCTCAGCTACGACTTCCGGCAGATCGATTTCCATTGTCTGTACCCGCCTTTCGGTTCAAGTCTTTCGGTGCGGCTGGCGCTCCTGCTCTGCAATGGCATAAGCTAAAGACAAGACAAGCGTGCCGCGAGTGTTCTTTCGCGGCGAATGGCGGGGAGGTTTGTCGTGAAATGCGTTAGATCGCTGATGATCGCACTGGTTTTGCTGTGCCCTGCCCTCGCTGCGGGACAGGATTTTCCCAACAAGACAATCAGGCTGATCGTGCCGTTCCCGCCCGGCGGACCCAACGACATGATCGCGCGCGTGGTCGGGCAACGTATGTCGGAAATCCTCAAGCAGCCGATTGTGATCGATAACCGCTCGGGCCAGGGTGGCGTGGTGGGCACCGATGTGGTCGCAAAGGCCGCACCGGATGGATACACAATCGCCATCGCCAGCGCCGGTGCACTTGCGATCAGCCCAAGCATGGAGAAAGTCGCCTACGACACGCTCAGGGATCTGCAACCGATCACGCTGGTTGCCAAGGTGCCGGAGATGCTCGTTGTCGCAACCAGCGTTCCCGCCAACAACATGCAAGAATTGGTGGCCCTGGCGAAATCTCAACCAGGCAAGCTCAACTTTGCATCCTCCGGCCCCGGCAGCATGCCGCACCTCGCGGGCGAACTGTTCAAGCTCACCGCCGGCATCAACATCGTGCACGTGCCGTACCGCGGTGCTGCGCCTGCGGTGAACGACCTGCTCGCCCAGCAGGTTCAAATGGTGTTTCTTGATCTGCCGGTGCTGCTGCCGCAAATCAAGGCCGGCAAGCTCAAGCCAATCGCGGTCGGTGCGATGGAACGGGTGGCGAGCGCGCCCGATGTGCCGACTACTGTCGAGGTCGGCATGGCTCACCTGCAAACCGAAAACTGGTACGGAATGGTTGCTCCGGCCAAGACTCCGCCCCAGACCGTCGCCATCCTTAACAAGGCCGCGGTCGAGGCCATGAAAGATCCGACCGTGGTCGAGAAACTGGAAAGTCAGGGGGCCATCCTGGTTGGCGACACGCCGCAACACTTCCGCGACTACATCGACAGCGAAACCAAAAAGTGGGCGAAGGTGATCGCAGACGCCGGAGTGCAAACCGAAAAAGACAAGTAAGCGGTCCGGTTATTTCGCATGTCCCACGCGGAAACTTTTGTATTGCGCTCGACTCCAACCTCGCCATTCGGACGCAAGGTCCGCATGGCGATTGACGTGCTGGGGCTAGATGGATGTGTCACGGTCGTCCCCGCCGACCCGCTTGACGAGAGCGATACGCTGCGAAAGCAAAACCCGCTCGGCAAGATGCCCTGTCTCGTTCTGCCCAACGACAGTACTATTTACGACAGCGGCATCATCATCGAGTTTCTGCAAGATGTCGCCGGCACTGATCGCCTGTTGCCCCTGCGCGGACGCGAGCGTTATCGCGCGCTCACGCTGTCGCGGCTTGCCGACGGTGTGATGGATGCCTCCATTCTCATCATTTACGAGAGCCGCTTTCGTCCTGATCTGCCGCATTCGCCGCGCTGGCTCGCCCATCAACGCGGCAAGATCCTCCGCGGGCTGACGGAGTTCGAAAACTCGCCGCCAGATCCAAACAAAACCGAGATTGTATCGATCGGCTTGTCATGCGCGCTCGGCTATCTCGATTGGCGCAAGCAGGTCGATTGGCGTACCGCCTATCCCGCTCTAGTCTCCTGGCTTGAACGGTTTTCCGCGCACGAACCGGCTTTTGAGCGCACCCGCGCCGAGGACACATGATGCAGCACACCATCGATACGGTGGCCGATGCGCCTTACTG
>JBKPLN010000454.1:0-7599 GCA_046731635.1 Pseudomonadota bacterium
ATGTTGTGCGGCCTGGTCGACGATCTTAACAAAGCGACGCGCTTTTCCGGCCTGCCGCTGACAGCCAGCGACAATGCCGCCGCTGTACAACAGGTGGCGGGTTGGATGACCGGCTTTCCTTTGCGCACAGGGTTTGGTCGCGGGCTCCCGGAGCACGACCCCTGGCGCTTCCAGGCATCGCGTCTCATCGATAGCGGCGAAGCCGATTGTGCACTATGGATTTCCGCTTATGGCGCGCCGCCGCCAGCTTGGAGGCGCAAACCGCCGCTTGTTGCGCTCACCGCCAAACTCGACTCGCCAGGGGCCGATGTCACGGTCGCCGTCGGCCGGCCAGGCATTGACCACGATGCAATCGAGCATCTCGCGGTAACCGCAACGCTTTCCGCGGTGAGCGCCAGCAAACCGAGTACTGCAATGTCAGTGGCAAGCGTTATCGGCAGGATCCGGGCGGCGCTGCCAGCAGCACGGCCATGCTGACCCGCCTTGCCGGTGGACGCGTGATCGATCCTGAGAACGGGCGGGATGCCGTCGGGGATGTCTTCATCCGTGACGGACGCATCGTCGATGCGCCGCCCAGCGGTACTGCGGATGAGACATATAACGTTTCAAACAAGATCGTCATGGCCGGCGCTATTGATGTGCATTCCCACATCGCTGGCAACAACGAGACGATGGGCCGCTTGTCGTTGCCTGAGCAGCGCTACCCTTCAGATGTCGTTCATCCCGGTCACTTCCCGCAGCCGCGGGGGAGTTGGAATACCTTCGAGACCGGCCGCATCTACGCAACGATGGGCTTTACGACGGTCGTTGAACCCGCGGTGCTGCCGCATCACGCCATGCAGGCGCATCTTGAATTGGCTGACATTCCGATCATCGACAAGGCGGCCCTGACGGTGCTCGGAAATGACGATTTTCTGCTCAACCTCCTGCATCGCCGCGAGGGCCCTGATGCCATGCGCGAGTATGTGGCCTGGACACTCGCCGCATCGCGCGGACTTGGCATCAAGGTCATCAACGCAGGAGGCGCGGCAGCCTTCAAGGACAATTTGCGCGCGTTCTCGCTTGACGATGAAGTGCCCGGTTACGGCGTATCCTCACGCACCATTATGAAAGCGCTTCAACGGGCGGTGAACGAACTGAAACTGCCCCATCGGCTGCACGTTCATTGCAACAATCTGGGCATAGCTGGCAATGTCGAGACCGCGCTGGCCACTATTGCTGCTGCGGAAGGCCTTCCGCTGCATCTCGCGCATCTGCAATTTTATGGCTATGGCAAGGAAGGCCCTCGCGGCTTTTCCTCCGGCGGTGCGCGTCTCGCGGAGGCCGTAAACGCGGCCGGCTCCGTGACCGTCGACGTCGGTCAAGTCATGTTCGGACAAACCGTCACGATTTCATGCGATGTGTTGCGACAGTTTAACGCCCGCGATCGGGCGCGTCCGAAGAAATGGATGATTTGTGACGGGGATTCCAACGGCGGCGGCATTGTACCCTACAACTATCGAGGCACCGATTTCTTCAACGCCGTGCAGTGGGCGGTGGGCCTCGAACTGTTTCTACTAACAAAAGATCCCTGGCGCGTGTTTTTCACCACCGATCATCCCAACGGCGCACCATTCACCACCTACCCCGATATTCTGGCTCTGCTTACGGACCGCGACTTGCGGGCGGAATGGATATCGCGCCTGCCAAAAGAAGCAATGGCAGTGACTACACTGCCCTCCATTGCCCGCGAATACACGCTCACCGAGGTTGCGATCATGACGCGCGCCGCACCGGCCAGACTTCTCGGCCTCAAGGATCGCGGCCATCTTGGTCCTGGCGCGCTCGCCGATGTTGCGGTCTACGAGACCGATACCGACAAAGCCAGGATGTTCCGCGAGGCCGCACTCGTGTTCAAGGACGGACAGCTTATCGTGCGGGATGGCGCGCTACTTGATTATCCCTACGGTCGCACTCTCAGCGTGGGCACCGAACTCGAGCGCGCGATCGAGCGGCGCATGCGCAACTACTACGAGGAACGCTACGGACTTTCACCCGACTTTATGACTGTGGCCGACGCAGCAATTGGCCGCCCGGAGTCTTTCGAAACCATTCCATGTCTCAATTGACCGTAAACGGCATCCGAGTTGATGACACTTTCGCCGAAGCCTTCGAGATGCGGGCTACGGCCCTAATCATCACCGCACACAATGCGGCTTGGGCACGCCAGGCAGCCGCAACCATGACTGGGTTTGCAACTTCGGTGATTGGTTGCGGTTGCGAAGCGGGTATCGATCGTGTGCTCAATCCTGACGAAACGCCCGATGGCAGACCGGGCGTGCGGGTGCTTCTTTTTGCCGTCTCAACCAGCGAGTTGCAAAAACAGCTGCAGGGCCGCGTAGGCCAATGCGTGCTGACGAGTCCGGGATCGGCCTGTTACGCGGGACTGGAGGCAGAAGAAAGATTAAAGCTTGGCAACGCGGTGCGCTTTTTCGGCGACGGCTGGCAAATTTCAAAGCGCTTTGGGGACAGACGTTACTGGCGCATACCGGTGATGGATGGTGAATTCATTTGTGACGCCACCACCGGCCTCAGCAGAACAGCCGTCGGCGGCGGAAATATCATCGTCATGGGCTCAACCAGCGAGACGACACTCGCTGCAACCGAACTCGCCGTTGAGGCGATCGCGGCAGTGCCGGATGTGATCGTGCCATTTCCGGGCGGCATCGCGCGCTCGGGCTCCAAGGTCGGCTCGAAATACAAAGGTGTACGCGCTTCAACCAACGACGCTTATTGCCCGACCTTGAGGGGAGTGAGCAAAAGTGCGCTCGACCCCGACATCACATCGGTTCTGGAGATCGTTATCGACGGCCTCACCTCTGATTCAGTTGCTGCCGCCATGCGCGCCGCCGTGCGCGCCATTCTGGCATTGGGTCCGGAACGGGGCGCCCTGCGCATTGGTGCAGGAAACTATGGAGGCAAGCTGGGCTCACATCATTACCATCTCAAGGATTTGTTGCCATGAGCCCGCTCGTTTTCACGCTGCGCGAAGCCCCGGCACAGCGACTCGATCTGGCGCCCCTGACGCCGGATCGCCTGGTTGGTCTGAGCCAAAGCAGGATAGCCGCCATCCAACTACAGACGACGCGCGACCGTGTGCTTGCCGGGGACGTATTCAAAATCCGAATGGGCGACCCTATGCAAACCCGCTTCGAGGGCGGCAGCGAGCGCTTCGACCGCATCGGTGCTGGTATGAGCCAAGGCGAAGTCAGTGTCGACGGCGACGTCGGCGCCCAAGCCGGCCGCTTTATGCGCGGAGGGACACTTGTAATCGCCGGGAATGCCGGACCCTGGGCTGCGTCCGGCATGACAGACGGCAGCCTCACGATCTCTGGCCATGCTGGCGACCGACTCGGCGGACCTCTTGCGGGCGAGACAGTCGGCATGCGCGGCGGCGTGGTCATCGTCCGCGGTAACGCCGGGGCACGTGCCGGCGACAGGATGCGACGCGGCATGATCATCGTTGAAGGCAAGGCTGACACCTACCTGGGCAGTCGCATGATCGCCGGCACGATTGTCGTACGCGGCCGCGCCGGCCGGCTGCCGGGCTATCTGATGAACCGTGGCACCATCGTCACCGTGGACGGGAGCGATGCCTTGTCGCCGACGTTCGCCGACTCAGGCGTGCACGAGTTACTCGCCACTGCCATGATGGCCCGATACGTCGAGACTTACAGTCCCGAAGTTGCTGCGATGCTGCGGCGGCCGTGGCGGCGATTGCTCGGCGACATGGCGGTCATTGGCAAGGGAGAAATTTTCTACCCCTCCGTTCCGGACTAAGCTCGTCAGATTCAGTTAATTGCACTAGGATAAGCTGTTCGCGCGGAGACATACGGCATGGGCTTGCTCGAGCTGGTGATCACAGTGTGCGTCATCGCGGACCCGACGCTTTGCGAAGATCAGCGACTTCAATACGCGTCAGGCGCATCACTGCGACAGTGCGCCATGGGCGCCGCGCCCTATATCGCGCAATGGATCGGCGAGCATCCGAAATGGATGGCGGTGCGCTGGCACTGCGAATACTCCGGGCAGAAAAAGATCTGATGCTGGTGCTCGATACTCAATGATGCTGCCCGCCGCGCGCACGAAGCGCGATGCTTTTCTTTCTGCAATCGGCACTCGTTCACTCGTCATGGGCATCCTCAACGTGACGCCCGACTCTTTCTTCGACGGTGGACGATTCCTTGGCGCGAGAGACGCCATTGACCATGTCAGGCGTATGATCGCGGACGGTTGCGATATCATCGACATTGGCGCCGAGTCGACTCGGCCGGGCGCAAAACCGGTCGATGAGGCAAAGGAGATGGCCCGTCTCGATCAAGTGCTCACGGCGGTGACCGCATTCGACATCCCGATGTCGATCGACACTACGAAGGCGGCGGTGGCAGCACGCGCGCTATCGTGCGGGGTCATTCTCGTCAATGACGTCTGGGGCCTGCAGAAAGACCCGCGCATGTCGGATGTCGTGGCAGAAGCCGAGGCCGCGGTCGTGATCATGCACAATCGCGCGGAAAAAGATGAGAATCTCGATATTATTGCCGACATTCGCTCTTTCTTCGAGCGCTCACTTGCAATTGCGGCGCACGCTGGAATTCCCAGGCGCCGCATCATCCTCGATGTCGGCATCGGGTTCGCCAAGAGCAGCCGCCAAAATCTTGAAGTCATCCGCAGGCTCGGCGAACTCAAGGACTATGGACTGCCCCTTATGGTCGGGGCGTCCCGAAAAAGATTTCTCGGCTCGCTTACCGGCGACGGAATCGAGGGAACACTATCCGGGACACTTGCGGCGAGCCTTGCGGCGGTCGCCTCTGGCGCCGCGATCGTTCGCGTGCACGACGTTGCCGAGCACGCTGCAGCACTGCGCGTTTTTCAGGCTATCCGCGACAAGTGAAAATTCATCGAGGGCCATCACTTGCCGCATTCGGTAAGCTGCTTCTCCTCGATGGTGAAAACAGCGCCCTCCTTCACATCGACATTGCGTACTATGCACACGCGGCCGATCTTGTCGGCAATCTTCACATCATATCGCCCCGGTTTTACGTCGGTAATTCGCAGGCGTTCGTCGTGATCGACAGTCCCGTCACGATCGTTCTTGCACTGATTGATTCCCCATTGGTCCTGACCCGCAGGCGACATCTGAAGCGCGGTAACGGTGTAAACGGTCAAATTCCAGAAGCGGATCGGCTTGTCCTGCGCTTGCGCTCCGAAATTCATAAGTGCAAGGGCAGCACCTACGATGATCAGTCTGCACATGTCGTTGCTCCAACGGGTTCGGGCACGGCGGCGGCCGTCTATTGTTTCAAGAGGCGGTCGCGATTAACAGCCCTGTCGAAGTTGCGGGCGTCTTCAAGACCGACAGGGGCCGTCAATCGCGCGGAAGCAAGATCGGTTCCGAAAAAATCAGCGCCGGACACTATTGCGCCGGTAAGATCGGCCCCGCTGAGATCGGCGCCGCGCAGCGAGGCGCCCGAAAGGTTGGATTTCTTGAGCGACGCGAATTGCAGTTCGGCGCGAGATAGGTCCGCATTGCGAAGGTCGGCACCGTCAAGCCGCGCCGATTTCAGAACCGTATGCATCAACCCCATGGACTGATTTTTCATATCGGCACCGAGATTTGCGCCGGCAAGCTTGGCATCGACGAGGCTCGCCCCGCTGAGATCAGCGACTACCCGCGCTCCCGAAAGGTCGGCGCCGTCGAGCCGGGTGCGCAACATTTGTGAGGCAAATAAATTGGCGCGTTGCAAGCTGGTGTGACTGAGATCGGCATCTAGCAGCCAGGCCTGGTCGAGGATCGCGCGATCGAGTTTTGCTCTGACGAGTTTGGTCTTGTTGAGGCGCGCGGCGCGAAAAATCGCACCGGAGAGGTCGAGCCCGGAGAGATCGAGCCCCGATAACTTCTTCCCGGTAAAGTCGGCGGGATGGCTGGGCGTGGCGGCCGCCGCTTTGGCGGCGACCTCGTCGCGTGTCATTTCTGCGGTAGTCATCTCAGGCGAGTTCAGATCGACATGACGCATCATGTCCTGTGCCGCCGCGGCAAACGCGACGCACACGCAAAACGTCAGTATGGCAATTGACCGAGCCGGCATGCGTTTCGCATCCAAGCGATAAGCGAGGCAGATATTTGCTCCTGGTTGTGCAAAGGGCAAGTGTACCTCTAGCAGCGCATTAGACAGTCTACGGCACCGGGCAGATCGGACATCGCGGCGATAACAATGTTGGCGCCGACCACCTTGAGCCGTTGAGCGAGCTCTACGGTCGCATGACTTGCGCCAGCAAAGCCGATCGTCTTCATCCCTGCCGAAACAGCGGCCTGAATGCCTAGCGTTGAATCCTCAATGACAATGCAGTTGGCGGGTATTGCTCCTAACGAGCTCGCGGCAAACAAGTAAAGATCTGGCGCAGGCTTGCCGTGCTCAACTTGATCGGCACTGAAGACATTCTCTCCAAACAGCTTTTTGAGGCCTGTAACTTTGGAGAGATCAAGCCGTTCTCTGGAAGAAGAAGATGCGACACAGCGTGGGTATGGCAACATATCAAGGGCCTCGCGAACGCCTTTGACAGGCTGGAGCTCGCACCGGAAACGCTCGAACAGTCGCTGTCCCGCCGCGGCTCCCAGGTCGGCGGGTATAGGAAACGATAGCAACTTCTCCGCAGATTCCAGAACATCGCGCAGACTGAGGCCGGAGAAAATCTCGAGAGCCTGCCGGGTCGTCATAGGGTGCCCAAGCGCGCTGATCAGCTCGGCCAAAGCCTCATTAGCGAGTAGTTCAGAATCTACCAACACACCGTCGCAATCAAAGATCAGCAGCGTCATGCTTCGTGATCGAATGTCTGACTAGCCATGGGCGCTTATTCGACTCGAGACCTCGTCGACAATTTTGGCGATCTCCCCCTCGGACCGAATAGACCGCGGTGTTGCAAGCGGAATTTCGGCAATGATCTGCGCGGGCCGCGGAGACAACAGGAAGATCCGGTCAGCAAGCCGAACCGCCTCCTGAAGATCATGGGTCACAAGCAGAGTGGTTATCGGACGGGTTTTCATCAAGGTCGCAAGCTGTGTGCGCAGTCGCTCCGCTAAAGCTTCGTCAAGGGACACGAGCGGTTCATCAAGCAGCAGCAGAGCCGGGTCGATCGCAAGTGCTCGCGCCAGCGCAACGCGGCGTGCAAGCCCCAGCGAAAGTTCGCCGGGATAGTGCAGATAATGCGCCTCCAGATCCAAAACTTCGAATAGAGACGCAAGCCTCTCAGGAGCGATGCTTGGCGCAACGAGACGCACGTTGTCGTCGACAGTCCGCCATGGAAGCAAGCGTGGTTCCTGGAAGACCATCCCAAGTCGGCCTGATAACGGACGCGTTATCGTTCCATCAAAATCAACATCAAGTCCGGCAATGATTCGAAGAATCGTAGTCTTGCCGCAACCGGACGGACCGACGAGGGCACCGACTTCACTCTGCCTGAGGTCGAAACAGATATCGCGCAGAACGTCGAAACGCTCGCCTGACGCTGCGGTGAACGCCTTGTGCGCAATACGGACCTTAAGGTGCCCGGGTTCGCCAGCGG
>JBKPLN010000455.1:0-2130 GCA_046731635.1 Pseudomonadota bacterium
GACCCGCGCGGCCTGCTGCATGTTGTGGGTGACAATCGCAATCGTGTAATCGTCCTTAAGATCGTCAATCAGCTCCTCGATCTTGGCTGTCGAGATCGGGTCAAGTGCGGAGCAAGGCTCGTCGAACAGGATGACTTCCGGCCTCACCGCAACGGTGCGCGCGATGCAAAGACGCTGCTGCTGGCCGCCGGACAGCGATAAACCGTTGGCGCCGAGCTTGTCCTTCACCTCGTCCCAGAGCGCCGCGCGCTCGAGCGCATGCCGGACCCGATCTTCAAGTTCCGATTTCGACATTTTCTCGTACAAGCGGATACCGAAGGCAATGTTCTCGAAGATTGTCATCGGAAACGGAGTCGGTTTCTGAAACACCATCCCGACCTTGGCGCGCAGGAGATTGAGGTCCTGGGAAGGTGACAGAATGTTCGCGTTGTCCAGCGTCACATGACCCGTCGCCCGCTGGTTCGGATAAAGATCGTACATCCGGTTAAGGACGCGCAGCAGCGTGGACTTCCCGCATCCAGAAGGCCCAATAAAGGCGGTCACCTTGCCGTGGTAAAGGGGTACGCTGATGCTCTTCAAGGCACGATGGTCGCCATAGAAGAAATCCAGGTTCCTGACGGAGACCTTTTCCACGAGGTTCTCGTCCTGGGACAACGCGTGGGTGACGGTCGGTACAGTAATGGCTGCTACGGTCATGACGTTTTTCTCTGGGCAGCTAGGATGCGGGCCACGATGCTCAGGAAAAGCACCGCGAAAGTGATAATCAACGCTCCAGTCCACGCAAGGCTCTGCCAGTCCTTGTAGGGACTCAGGGCAAACTGGAAGATAACGACCGGCAGGCTGGAGACCGGCGCATTCATGTTGAGGCTCCAGAACTGGTTGTTTAGTGCGGTAAACAGGAGCGGTGCCGTTTCGCCCGAAATGCGCGCCACTGCCAACAGGACGCCGGTGATCATTCCGGCGCGCGCGGCGCGATAGGCGACCCGTCGGATCATCAAAGAACGCGGAAGGCCGATGGACGCCGCCGCCTCGCGCAAGCTGTCCGGCACCAATACCAACATGTCTTCAGTGGTGCGCACGACCACGGGCACAACAATCACCGCAAGCGACACCGCCCCGGCCCAGCCGGAAAAATGGCCCATCTGCGCAACCATGACCTCATAGATGAACAATCCGATCACGATCGATGGCGCGCTGAGGAGGATGTCATTGATGAAACGCACGACGGTGGTCAATTTGTCGAAGCGCCCATATTCAGCCATGTAGGTGCCGGCGAGGATGCCGAGCGGCGTGCCAATCAAGACTGCGATCACCGTCATCACGAGGCTGCCGGCGATCGGGTTGAGCAAACCGCCTGCGGACCCCGGCGGTGGCGTCATCTCGGTGAATACGGCCAGAGACAAACCGCTGAGACCTTCCCAGACCAGCACCGCCAGGATCACGACCAGCCAGCTCAGGCCCAATCCGGTCGCGCCATAGGCAAGACCCATCGTGATCGCGTTGCGGCGGCGGCGCTTTGCATAAAGTGGCGAGGATGACTTCATCGTCAGCCTCCCACTCGCGCGTTCAGCCGGAGCAGCAATAGACGAGCAATGGCCAGGACGATGAAGGTAATCACGAACAGAATAAGCCCGAGCGCGATCAAAGCCGAAGTGTAGAGATCTCCGACCGCTTCCGTGAATTCATTCGCTATGGTTGCCGAAATGGTCGTACCGGGGGCCAGGAGCGAACCTGAAATCCGATGCGCGTTGCCGATCACGAAGGTGACCGCCATCGTCTCGCCAAGGGCGCGGCCGAGGCCGAGCATGATGCCGCCGATCACGCCAACGCGGGCGTAAGGCAGCATGACGTAGCGCGCGACTTCCCAGGTGGTGCAACCGAGTCCGTAGGCCGCCTCTTTCAGCACGGGTGGCACGGCCTCGAATACGTCGCGCGAAATCGACGTGATGAAGGGCAGCACCATGATCGCAAGAATGAGGCCGGCAGTGAAAACCCCGATGCCGTAAGGCGGGCCCGCAAACAGCGTCGAGAACACCGGGATATCGCCGAACAGGCTGATGAGGAAGGGCTGCACGTGCTGCTGGAGGAACGGCGCGAACACGAACAAACCCCAGATGCCATAGATGATGC
>JBKPLN010000456.1:0-2109 GCA_046731635.1 Pseudomonadota bacterium
TGCCGTAACGCGATATTTCATAGTGCTCGACGGCTTGGGCAGCTGCGAGCAGGCCGGCGTCAAGGGCCGGTGAGCCTTTATATGCCTTCATGATTTCTGCGCCTTCGTCAGTGATCCCAACAATTGCATCGCAGGTCTTTCCCTGAGGCTTTTTATCGATAGCGGCGAAGACCTTTTCGAGCCTGTCGACGTGGCCTTCGGTTTCTGCCCTGTGGTTGGCAAAGGCCCTCTTAAGCTCAGATCTATGCGCCGCCTTCTCCATTTTCGGTAGTACGGTAAGGATTTTCTTCTCCGCGAAATAGATGTCCTTTAGCGTGTCGTGGAATAACTCATCGAGTTTCTTGGATTCTTTCTTTGCCATGCCGGCATCCTCCTTTGGCTAGGTCGAGAACGTCCGGCCAGTTCAATGGTTTCCAAAATATGGTGGAACGAAAGAGCCCATTGTCCCTTTCTAAACGCAGTGATGTTTGGTCCGGTTTCAATGGGTAACCTCCAGCACCTTGCCGACGAGATTGTACAGTGCGTCAAGGCTCAAGGCCTGACGATCTGTACGGCGGAGTCGTGCAGCGCCGGCAGGCTGGCGCTCATCCTTTCCAAAACCGAAGGCGCGTCGAAGCACTTCATGGGCGGCGCGATCACATATACCAAGGAAATGAAGGCTCGCCTGCTCGGGGTGCCGCCCGAGCTCATTCAACGCTGTACCGCCGTATGTGCGGAGGTTGCCGAGGCGATGGCACAGGGCATAATCGCGCGCTCAAAGGCCGATTTGGGCGTCTCCATCACGGGCGTGGCTGGGCCCGAGCCCGACGAAGACGGAAATCCGGTAGGTCTCGTCTATTGTGCCGTGGCGCGTTCAGGCATGACCAAGCATATCAAGCTGCGCTGCAAATGCAAAAATCCCGATGAAATCATTGATGAAGCCTGCGTCGAGGCACTGAAGCTGCTTCGCTCGTTTTGCTTGAGGGCGGCCAGATCGGATGTGCAGTCGTGCAGAGGCTGAGAGTTATCTTTCTCGACATTGACAGCGTGCTCAATTGCAAGAAAACGCCGAACCCACGCAAGCTGCCATATGTCGTCGATCCCACGCTTCTGCGCAAATTCAACGATTCCCTTCGGCCAATCCGATTAACGCACCAGCGGGCTTCCTATTGGGTCGCCCAAAAGAAAAACCCGCGCCAGTGTGGAGCTGGGACAGTGCGGGGCTTTTCCGCAGCCGGGGTCGCGTTTTAGGGGCTAGGCCAAAAGAAAGGGCCGGGCGTACGAACGCCCAGCCCTAACAGCCGCGCTTATTCGAGGGCAAATCCTTTAAGTTGATGGCGGCTGCGGCAATTGCTTACTTTTTGTTGCCGTCAGGCCCGAATTGCTTGAGATAAGCCCAAAGCTCGCCCGCATGTTGTCTCGCGTGCGTAATCGCGTGGCAGGCCGATCAATGCCACGGCATGGAAAAGAGCTGGCGCTGAGGCGCTCAAACTTTGATGCTCTAGTATCTAGCGTCTTTTCCTTTGCCCGGTGTTGCCCGTCTTCGTTCTGCTTCTTGCAGACCGCCTTTTCGCCGCGGGTTTCTGCGTCTGGCTTTCGCGGCCCTTCATCGACTGAATGACCGATTCGACGGCGGCTTGGGCGGCAGCGGTCGCCGCAGCGGTTGCAGCCTTGACCATAGTTTTTTGTACGCTACCGGCACTTGATTTCGCCGCCCCGACAATCGTGCGTTGGGTTCTTCGAGCCAAGCTCGTTCTAGCCATGGAAATATCCTCCGGTACGGTTCTTGACGACAACGCTACAAGAGTTCCTCCGTTCCGCTCTCGCAATCGGATAAATCTATTCGCCCCCATGTTGTCTCGTAACTCGCGTAGCAGGCCGATCAACGCGCCTGCTGCTTTCACCAGGACGGGCAGATTGTGGACGTCACAAAACTCGGGTCGGCCAAAGGATCGTGCGCCACATATGCGCCGAGGGGCTGCTATCGAGACCCAAGCCCTCTTTCGGCTGTTTGAAATTGCGTCCGATGATGTCGACGAAGTCGTCAAGGCTGACCTTGGCGTTTGGATCGAATGAATAGATGTCGTTGACGCAAATTAGTCGCGACGTCATATACCACTTGTGCGCACG
>JBKPLN010000457.1:0-7970 GCA_046731635.1 Pseudomonadota bacterium
CCGCGGGGGTGGGCGTCGCGCTTGGATCAAACGCGAAGCAGATCGTCGACGCGCTCGGTATTGCTGCGAGCATGGCGTCAGGGATCATTGAATATCTGGCCGAAGGCGCGTGGACCAAGCGGCTGCATCCCGGTTGGGCGGCACAGTCGGGCATCCGCGCAGCACTGCTTGCGCGCGGCGGGTTTGTCGGGCCACGCACGGTGTTCGAGGGCGTGCATGGCCTTTTTCAGGGCTTTGCGCACACGACGCAGGGAAACTATGACGCGCTGACGGACAATTTCGGCGCGCGTTGGGTGACCGAAACGCTCGCCTTCAAGCCCTATCCGTGCGGGACCATGGCGCACCCCTACATCGACTGCGCGAGACGCCTTGCCGCGCGCGGGATCAAGGCGGGCGATGTCAGGGAGCTGACCTGCGAAGTGGCTGAAGGCACTGTTCACCGTCTATGGGAGCCGCTCGCCGCCAAGCAGCAGCCGCCCAACGGCTATGCCGCCAAGTTCTCGACGCCGTTCCTGATCGCAGCGGGTTTCATCAGAGGCGGCGTCGGTCTCGACGCGTTCACCGAGGCCGCGGTACGCGACAAGGACGTGCTCGCGCTCGCCTCGAAAGTGCGCTACGCGATCGATCCCGACAATCCGTATCCTGACAATTTTACCGGACACATCTGCGCGGTGCTCCACGACGGCCGTGTCGTCGAGGAACGTCAGCCGCATTTCCGCGGCGGCGCGCACGAGCCGCTTACGCGGGCCGACATCGAGGAAAAGTTTGCACTAAACGTACGCGATGGCGGTTGGGACGACAAGCGCGCGAAGTCCGTGCTGGCACTGTTGGCAAAGCTTTTTGACGGGAAGATCGATTTGAAGCCGCTGCGCGGATAATATTTCGTCATGCCCGGCTTTATGCCGGGCATCCACGTCTTTGTACTCGGCAAGTAGGGACGTGGGTGGCCGGGACAAGCCGGGCCATGACGGTGGAGAAGCGTGGGCATCGTTGGTCATGACCACTGGAGAGAACCGATGAGTGAAAAAGAACTTTCCGGCAAGGTCGCCATCGTGACCGGCGCGGGACGCAATATCGGACGCGCCATCGCGCTTGCGCTTGGACACGCTGGTGCTGCGGTCGTGTTGAACGTGCGCTCCAACAAAAGCGAAGGCGAAAGAGTTGTGCGGGAAATCGAAACTGCAGGCGGCAAAGCGTTCAGCATCGTCGGCGACGTCGCCGATGAAAAGACCGCAGGCGCGCTTGCCGATGCTGCACTCAAGCGCTTTGGGCGTATCGATATTCTGGTGAACAATGCGGCGGTTCGGCGCGAAAGGCCCATTACCGAAATGAACTATGCCGAATGGCGCGAAGTGATGGGCGTCATTCTCGATGGAGCCTTCCGTTGCGTGCACGCGTGTTTGCCGGCCATGAGAAAAAACGGCGGTACCATCATCAATATCGGCGGCATGAGCGCGCATATCGGCTCGAAGGATCGCGCTCACGTAATGACCGCCAAGACGGGGCTGGTCGGCTTCACGCGCGCGCTTGCGCATGATCTTGCGGCGGAGAAAATCACCGCGAATTGCGTCGTGCCCGGAGCGATCGACACAGCGCGGCCCGCATCGTCGCAGACGCCCGCCCATCATCTCACGCACGGCACGATCACGGGCGAGCGCGGAAAGCCCGACGATGTCGCAGCCATGGTGCGCTTCCTGTGCGGGCCCGGTGGCCGTTATGTCACCGGCCAGACCATCCATGTCAGCGGCGGCGGTTACCTTGGGTCCTGAGGGGGCGGCCTTGCCGCCCTATGACCGGTTGTGACGCAGGGTGGCCGCACGGCTGCGAAAGTGCTAATCCAACCGCCGTTCCCGCGTAGAAACGAGGTTCCTATGTATTCCGAGCTGGGTCTTTACATCGACGGCAAGTGGCTCAACGGCGAAGGCCGCAAGGGGGAGGACGTGATCAATCCGGCGACCGGCAAAGTGCTGGCGCATCTGCCGCACGCGAGCAAAGCCGATCTCGACGCAGCGCTGGCCGCCGCCGAAAAAGGCTTTGCGGTGTGGAAGGCGACCTCGGCCTATGACCGGGGAAAGATCATGCGCAAGGCAGCGGATCTGCTGCGCGAGCGTCACGACCATGTTTCGAAGGCGATGACCCAGGAACAGGGCAAGGTCTACGTCGAGGCGCGCGCCGAAGTGTTGACCAGCGCCGACATCATCGACTGGTATGCCGAGGAAGGCCGCCGCACCTATGGCCGAGTGATCCCGGGCCGGCAAAAGGGCGTGCGTCAGATCGTGGTGCAGGAGCCGGTCGGGATTGTCGCGGCGTTCACGCCGTGGAATTTCCCGACGCTGACCCCGGTCCGGAAGATTGCGGGTGCATTGGCGGCCGGATGCTCCATCATCATCAAGGCCTCGGAAGAGACGCCGGGCGGCTGCGTTGAGCTGGTGAAGTGCTTCGCCGATGCCGGCCTGCCGGCAGGCGTGCTCAATCTCGTCTTTGGCGTGCCGGCCGAAGTATCCGAGCACCTTATTCCACAGAGGGCCGTGAAGAAGATTTCCTTCACCGGCTCGGTTCCGGTCGGAAAGCATCTGGCTGGGCTTGCCGCCAAGGGCATGAAGAAGGCGACCATGGAGCTTGGCGGCCACTCACCGGTCGTTGTGTTCGACGATGCCGACCCCGAGAAAACGGCGGACACCATCGCGGCGTTCAAGTATCGCAACGCCGGCCAGGTCTGCATCTCGCCGACACGGTTCTATGTGCACGAGAAGAACTACAGCAAGTTCCTGGCCCGCTTCACCGAGTACGCCAAGGGTCTGAAACTGGGCGACGGCCTTGAGAAGGGCGTCACGCTTGGCCCGCTCGCCAATCCGCGCCGGCTCGACGCGATGGAAAGCTTCGTCAACGATGCCAAGGACCGCGGCGGCAAGATCGTCACCGGCGGCGCGCGTCACGGCAACCAGGGCTTCTTCTATGAGCCGACCGTCATCACCGACGTGCCGGACGACTCCAAGATCATGACCGAGGAACCGTTCGGGCCGGTTGCGCCAATCGTGACCTTCAAGACCTTCGACGAAGTGGTCGAGCGCGCGAACTCGCTGCAGTTCGGTCTCGCTGCCTATGCCTTTACGAGCTCCGAGAAGAATGCCGCGGCGATCAGCGACGCGCTGCAGTCCGGCATGGTGGGCGTGAACAGCGTGGCAATTTCGACGCCCGAGACCCCGTTCGGCGGCGTCAAGGAATCGGGCTACGGTTCCGAAGGCGGCATCGAAGGCCTGCAGGCTTACATGAACGTCAAGTTCATCTCGCAGGCTTAGGAGATTTGTCATGCCCGGCCTTGTGCCGGGCATCCACGTCTTCCTTCAGTAGCCAATGAGACGTAGATGGCCGGGACAAGCCCGGCCATGACTTTTTCGCTGGGTCCCCGCTCCCGCGGGGGCGAACGGGATCGGATCGTCCAGCCTCTTCCTCAATCATATCGTCCGGCCAATCACTTCGCCGCCAGCCCCTTCTGACAGGCCGCCCAGACCTTCGCTGGCGTCGCGGGCATATCCATGTGGTCGGCGGCGCCGTTGGGGATCGCGTTGGAGATCGCATTCATCACCGCAGCGATCGCAGCGGTGGTTCCGGCCTCGCCGGTGCCCTTTACGCCCAACGGGTTGCTCGTCGCGGGCACCGAATGCACCGCTTCGCGCAATTCGACGGGCATATGGTGAGCACGCGGCATGCCATAGTCCATGAAAGAGCCTGCTATCAGCTGCCCGCTGCCGGGGTCGTAAACCGCGTTTTCGGTCAGGGCCTGGCCTACCCCGTTCGCGATCGAGCCCTGCACCTGGCCTTCGACGATCATTTGATCGAGCATCACGCCCGGATCGTCGACCGCGGTGTAAGCGACGAGATCGACCGCGCCAGTCTCGGGATCGATCTCGACTTCGGCAATATGACATCCGTTCGGAAACGTCAGCGGCGTCTCGATCTTTTCCCTGGTGTCGAGGCTTTCGCCTTTCTCCTTTGCACGCCGTGCCGTTTCGAACAGGGAGATCTTGCGGTCAGTGCCGACCACCTCGAAGCTGCCGTTGCGATACTGGATGTCCGCCTCCGAGGCTTCCAGCAGCGCCGATGCCAACTTCTTGCCCTTCGCCAGCATGACATCGGCGTTGTGCACGATAGCGCTGCCGGCGCACATGGCCGAGCGTGAGCCAACCGAGGCGAATCCCGTCAATCCCAGTGCGGTATCGCCATGACGGTGCTGGATCTTCGCCGGATCGATTCCAAGCTTGCTGGCGAGCAGTCTTGGAAACACCGTTGCATGGCCCTGGCCGGTTGATTGGACGTTGCAGCCAAGAATGAGGTGGTCGCCGTCCGGGAAGGAAAGGGAAGCCTGCTCCATCGGCATCGCCCCGGCATGCTCCAGCATGCAGGATACGCCTATCCCGCGCAGCTTCTTGCGTTTCGCAGATTCGCGGCGGCGCTTGTTGAAATTGTCGAAATCGGCGAGCTCCAGCGCCCTGTCGACGATGGCGGGGAAATCGCCGCTGTCGTAAGTGTTGATCGGCGTCTTGAACGGCATGGCTGACGGCGGAATGAGATTCTTCTTTCGCAGTCTGACCGGAGCGATGCCGGTGACGCGCGCGGCTTCCTCCACGAGGCGCTCAAGAGCGTAGTTCGCTTCCGGTCGCCCGGCGCCGCGGTAAGGTCCGATGGGAGTCGTGTTGCTGAAATAGCAGGCCACCGATACATCGACCTTCGGAATCCGGTACATGCCGGGCAGGCAGCGTGCGAAATTATTCGTATTGATGTTGACCCCTGCGGTGCTGACGTAAGCTCCCTGATTGCACAGGTGGCGCACGCGTAGGGCGAGGAATTTGCCCTTGTCGTCGATCGCGAGTTCAGCCTCGGTGACGGTGTCGCGCGCCTGGGTGTCGGTCAGAAACGCCTCCGAACGCGTCGACTGCCACCGGACCGGCCGGCCCAACGTGCGGGCGGCTACCAGCAGGGCGGGATATTCCGGGTAAGGCGGTGTTTTCATGCCAAATGCGCCGCCGACATCCTCGGTAATCACGCGCAGTTTTTCGTTCGGAACACCCATGACCGCGGCAGTCAGATTGCGCAGGGAGTCGGCGCTCTGCGAACAGACGTGAAGCGTGTAGCTGTCGCTCGCCTTGTCATAGACGCCCGTTGCGCCGCGCGTTTCCATGGACGCGACGACCATGCGCTGATTTGCAACGCGGACTTTCGCCACATGCGGAGCGCTGGCGATAACACCTGCGACGTCGCGCTCGTTCTGCTCGTCTGGTACGGGGCCGGGCCAATCCACGCAAAGGTTTCCCGGCGCTTCTGAATACAGATGGGTCGCGCCTTCCTTCATGGCATCGTCCAGGCTGATCACCGCCGGCAATTCCGCATATTCAACCTGCACCAGGTCTGCTGCGTCCTGGGCGGCTGCGAGGGTCTCGGCGACCACCATCGCGACCGGATCGCCGACATGCATCGCCTTCTCGCCGGCGAGCGATGGACGGAATGGCATGATCATCTTTGCTCCGGCCCGGCCCTGGACCGGCGGATGCCGGGACACGCTGCCGATGTTCGCCGCCTTCATGTCTGCGGCCGTCAATACGGTCAGAACCTTCTTGGCCTTGCGTGCTTCTTCGGTGTTGACGGAAACGACCCGCGCATGCGCGTGCGGCGAGCGTACGAAAACCGCGTAGGCCGTATCGGGCAGGCTTGGATCATCCATGAAGCGGCCGCCCCCTCGCACCAGGACATCGTCCTCAACGCGCGGCGCATGGTTCGTGCTGGAGGTTGTGTTCATGTCAGGGTCCGGAAATCCGCTAGTGGGGGTTCGTTTATAGCCCAAACAAAACGCTGCAACAGGGGCTTGCGTCCGTGCACGGGCTGCGGCAGTGAGGCGCTCCTTGCCCGCAGAACGCGCGGCATCTTTCGGGTGGTGAAATGAGCGACGTGCGGACAATCGACACGCATACACATGTCCTCACTGAGGAGACGGCGGCGCTGCTGCGAAGGGAAGCTCCAAAAGTGCCGGTTACGATCACGCCCCTCGATGCAGCTTCGGCGACGCTTGACGTCGGTGGCGTTGCCTACAGGCCATTTCCGCGCGGCGGCTTTGATATTGAACATCGCCTGCGGGATATGGACACGGCCGGCGTAGACATGCAGGTGCTGTCCGTTACGCCGCAGACTTATCTTTACAACCAGGAAGCTTCACTTGGGACGTCCCTTGCAGCGATCCAGAACGATCAGATCGCCAAACTGGTCAAGCAAAACCCGCAACGCTTTGTGGGTATCGCAACGCTGCCGATGCAGGCGCCCGAGAAGGCTGCGGGCGAGCTCAGGCGCGCGGTGACCAAGCTCGGACTGCGCGGGACCATGATTGCATCGAATATCATGGGTAAAAATCTCGATGACCCGAGCTTCGAGCCGCTCTGGGCAACTGCCGAAGACCTCAACGCCTTCGTATTCGTGCACCCGAACAATGTGGCCGGCGCCGACCGCATGAAGTCCTATTATCTCAACAATCTCGTTGGCAATCCGCTCGACACCACGATCGGCGCCGCCTGTCTTTATTTTGGCGGCGTTCTCGACCACCACCCCAGGCTGACTGTCGTGCTCGCTCACGGCGGCGGCTTCACGCCCTACCAGGCTGCGCGCTGGGAGCACGGCTGGGACGTGCGCCCCGAGCCGAAAAAGAATATTCCCAAACAACCGGCGAATATCGCGCGGCGCTTCTACTACGACACCATTCTACACTCGGCGCCGGTGCTGGAATTCATGATCGGTCACGTCGGCGCCAATCGCGTGTTGCTCGGCAGCGATTATCCCTACGACATGGGAATGATGGACTGCGTGAAGCACGTCCGCTCGTTGAAAATCCCGGATGCGGACAAGGCAACGATTTTGGGCCAGCGCGCTGCAACCCTGCTTTCGGGCAAATCATGAACCTCCAGTCTGCCAAAGCCGCGCGTGTTCCGACGACAGCCGTTACAGGGCTCATCGTGGATGCGCTGGGCAAGGTCGGTGTGCCGGTTGATGATGCCAACAAGATTGCGGCGCTCATGCTCGAGGCGGATTTGGTTGGCGCCGATGCGCATGGCGTGTTCCGGCTGCCGCAGTATTCGCACAGGCTGAGGCTTGGATCGACCAATCCCCGTCCAAATATCACCGTCAACCGCACGGCGCCGGCGACCGCGCTCGTGGACGGCGACAATGGCATGGGTCATCTGGTCGTCGCGCGTGCTGCTGAGACCGCCATAGAACTCGCGCGCGAGTGCGGCGTCGCCTGGGTCGGCTGCCGCATGTCGGGTCACGCCGGGGCGGCTGGCGTTTATGCCGCGCTTCCACTCCAGGCCGATATGGTCGGACTCTACTCCGCGGTGGCGAACGCCAACCACATGCCGCTTGCCGGCGGTGCCGAGCCGGTGCTTGGCACCAATCCGCTCGCGATCGCAATTCCTGCAGGCAAGGAGCCGCCGGTGGTTCTGGACATTGCCACCTCGATCGTGTCCTACGGCACGATCAAGAATCACCGGCTGCAAAACACCGATTTTGTGCGAACGACTCTTCCGGATACCTGAGAAGAGTCGGGTCGCATCGGGTACTTCTTACGGATTACACTCAAGTCACTTGGGCGCATGTTGCGGGAGGCTATAAAATGCAAAAGCTCGCCATCGAAACGGAACGCGTTCGCATACAGACTCCCGCAGAGAGAAACCGCACTTCGCACAATCGTCTCAAATACTGGCTGCACATCGGTCGGTGAGGCGCGTATCACGCGAAGAATCTCGGCGGTCGCCGCCTGTTGTTGGCGCACCTCGTCACGCTCGCGCTTAAGGCGATCAAATTGTTCTGCTGAGTGGTCAGTCGATGCGGGTGCGGTCGGCGCTTTGCGAACCTTGGACTTGATCGTGCACCGACGCTGTCGTGCCACAAGCAGCGATCCCTCTTTTTGCGCCTAATAATCGTCTTAGCAC
>JBKPLN010000458.1:0-2936 GCA_046731635.1 Pseudomonadota bacterium
GTTCGACACCATCAAATGTCGCGACAGCTCGGTCATGGTGATGCCGTTTTCGTAACGGGCGAGCGTGGCCATGACATCGAATTGGGGAAGCGTGACCGCGAATTTGGTCCGCAGCCGTTCACGCAATCGAGCTTCGATCACGCGCGAGGAACGCAGCAACCTGAGCCACAGCCGCAGTCGCTGCTTGCTGGGAGGACGCGCAGCGGTGCGCTCGCGGGGCTTGTTTGCAACACTCATTGTCGGCCTCCAGTCACTTCGATCGCTTGCCCGTTCACCGACGCCGCCGATGGCGAGCACAGCCTGACCACCGCTTGCGCCACTTCTTCGGGTTTGATGAGCCGGCCGGACGGATTGTCTTGAGCCAGCATGGCGCGGGCCTCCTCCGAAGGGCGACCTGTTTTGGCGGAAATTTTTTCCGCTGCAGCGTCGAGAAGTGGCGTGTCGGTATAGCCGGGGCACACCGCGTTTACGGTGACGCCGGTCGGCTCGAGTTCGAGGCTGAGGGCTCGCGCGAGACCAACGACCCCGTGCTTGGCTGCGCAATAGGCAGCCACATAGGGGTACCCTTTCAGCCCGGCGGTCGAGGCAATGAAGATGATCCGCCGCGGGCCTGCGGACTGGCGCGTGACGTCGGCAAGGGCCGCCTTCACCGTGAGGAAGGCGCCGGTCAGATTGACGTCGATCATGTTGTGCCAGTGAGCAAGGTCCAGCTTTGCCACCGGCGCGCTGCCGGCAGCTCCCGCATTCGCAATGACGATATCGATCGGCCCGTTCGCCGCTCGCGCCGTCGCGGCCATAGCCGCGCAGTCGGAGTCCTTCGTCACATCAGCGACAATTGCCGTCGCTTTCGGAAGCCCGGCGGCGACGTCATCCAGCGGAGCCTTGCGCCGGCCAGCCAATGAAACGGCAGCGCCTTCCTTCGCCAGCGCGCGCGCAATGGCCGCGCCAATTCCGGTGCCTCCCCCCGTGATCAAAGCGTGGCGACTGTCGAGCGTGCCCATCAGACTTTTCCTGTCATCGCTTCGCTGCGCGACTTGAGGCGATAAAGCTGATCGCGGCCCGCCAAATAGGGTTTCGGCCAGTTCACGCCGTCGTAGCGAAGTTCAGCCGCCGCATGGAGCGTCCAGTACGGGTCGGAAAGATGCGGGCGCGCAAGGCACACGAGATCGGCACGGCCGGCCATCAGGATCGAGTTCACATGGTCGGGCTCGTAGATGTTGCCGACGGCGAGCGTGGCGACACCGGCCTCGTTGCGAATGCGGTCGGAGAATGGCGTCTGGAACATCCGGCCATAGACCGGGCGAGCGCGCGTCGAGGTTTGCCCGGCCGACACGTCGATGAGATCGACACCAGCCTCCGTGAGGGTTCGCGCAATCTCGACCGCATCCTGCGGTCGTATGCCATCCAAGCCAACCCAGTCATGTGCGGAAATGCGGACCGAAATTGGCTTTTCGTCCGGCCATGCCTTGCGCACCGCGCGGAAAACTTCGAGCGGAAAGCGCATGCGGTTCTCAAGCGACCCTCCATACTCATCCGTCCGCCGGTTCGTGAGAGGAGTGATGAAAGACGACATCAGGTAGCCGTGCGCATAGTGCAGCTCGAGCCAGTCGAAACCGATGCGCGCAGCCATCGATGCCGAGCGCACGAACTCGTCGCGAATCCTGTCCATGTCCACGCGAGACATTTCACGCGGCATCTGGTTTTGCAGGCTCCAGGGGACCGCTGACGGCGCCAGCACGGGCCAGTTTCCCGTCTTCAGGGGCGCATCGCTTTCTTCCCAGCCGAGCTGGGTCGACCCCTTCGCGCCCGAGTGCCCGAGCTGGATTGCGATCTTTGCGTTGGTTTCGGCGTGAACAAAATCCACAATACGCTTCCAGGCGGTCTCGTGTTCGGGCGAATACAGCCCGGTACAGCCGGGTGAAATGCGTCCTTCCGGGGACACGCACGTCATCTCGGTAAACACAAGCCCGGCGCCGCCTTTGGCGCGTTCGGCGTAGTGCACGAAATGCCATTCGTTCGGCGTGCCGTTCACCGCGCGATACTGCGCCATCGGCGACACGCAAACCCGGTTGGCAAGCTCGATCCCGCGCACGCGAAACGGCACGAACATTGGGGGCCGCGCGGCATTCGGCGAACGTCCGGTCGCTTTCTGCTCGAACCATTTTTCCGCGCCGGACAGCCACTGGGGATCGCGCTGCCGGAGATTCTCATGGCTGATGCGCTGCGACCGTGTCAGCAGCGAGTAATTGAATTGCACCGGATCGAGGTCGAAGTAACGCTCAACGTCCTCGAACCATTCGGTCGAGTTGCGCGCCGCATTCTGAAGCCGCAACACCTCGAGCCGTCGCTCGTCCTCGTAGCGGCGAAATGCCGATGCGATATCCGGCTCGCTGTCGAGATAGGTCGCCAGCGCGATGGCACTTTCCATCGCCAGCTTGGAACCCGAACCGACCGAGAAATGCGCGGTCGCCGCGGCATCGCCGAGCAGCACGACGTTCTCGTGGCTCCAGCGCTCGCACAGCACGCGATTGAAGTTGAGCCACGCCGACCCGCGCAGGTGGCGGGCATTCGACATTAATTTATGGCCGCCAAGATAGCGGGCGAATATCTGCTCGCAGAGAGCAATCGTCTCATCGATGCCCATGCGATCGAAGCCGAACCGGCGCCATGTCTGTTCGGAGCATTCAACGATAAAGGTCGCTGTATCCGCATCGAACTGATAAGCGTGCACCCAGATCCAGCCATGCTCGGTCTGTTCGAATATGAAAGTGAAAGCGTCATCGAATTTCTGGTGCGTCCCAAGCCAAATGTATTTGCAGGCACGCACATCGATGTCGGGCTTGAATGCGCCCGCATAAGCCGCACGCACGCGCGAATTGATGCCGTCAGCGCCCACGACGACGTTAAAATCCCGATAGCTGTCAGGGGGAGCGGCC
>JBKPLN010000459.1:0-1994 GCA_046731635.1 Pseudomonadota bacterium
GCAAAGCCTCGATGGCCTTAGCACGTAGCCATCGGGAGCAGAAAAGTTAGCATAACGGCGATGGGTTTTATCGCCCATCACCATCGAACTTCCTAGAAAGGTTGGCCGAGACTGATAAATGCCGCGAAGACCAAGGCGGTGACCGCGCACGCCAGGTCAAAGTCTTCGGCTGAGATATTCTGAGCAATAGCAGCGCTGCTGAGGGCGAGCGGCGCACAAATAGACGTAACAAAGAACTTCATCGATTGCCCCTCGTTGCCACCGGGGCAAGTGACATAGGCGGAAGCGCCTGCACGCCAGTACCCGTTGGGGCTGTAATACCTAGGACGTACTTGCCAGCGTGCAGGCGGAGTCTGCCGATATAACGCCTGACGCCAACCCCCGTTCCGGCATGGCAGTTTGATCTAGCGCAAGGTCAAATAGAACCGGACCATTCAAAATGGATCGACTGGAGGGCAAACTAGGCGCTGTGGACGCTGTGCGCCATGAAACACTACCGTGTTAGTTATTACAAAAACTTGCTGAGTTCGGACGGCCACCAATTCAAATGCCTGCAGAAGCAGTTTGATCTTCCCAACGTAGAAAGTGCCGAAAAAGCGCAAGAAATTGCCGCTCGCCAGTTCGAGAGTTTACACGGATTACGCAGTTTGAGGTGGTTTGCGGACGTGATCGAAGTCGAGCGCGCCAACCACGAGCAATCTTAAAAGTCTGCAGACGAAACAGTTTTGTTGAGCACTCGCAGTTTGTATAGGCCGCGCCTCGCTGAACGCACACGCCACAACATGCGGGCGATATATTGCGAGAGTAGGAACGGAGCAACCCTGCAAAACGTTATCTTCACGACCGCGCGCTCATTCGCGGTCGTCCCCAAACGCGCGGTTGTTGCTGGTTGATCCCCATCGTTGGGCCTTTCGTTTTGTGGGTCAGGCCGCGCGGCATAAGAACATATGGAAATCAACCTCGCATTGTTCGCTCTCGGCTTCGCTCTCGGCTTGGCCGTGGGCTTTGGCGTTCGAGAGGCCATGTCGCGTTATCGCCGAGCGCGTGCACGCCGACGAAGAGGATATCCAGAAGTATAAATTTCAAAAAGTGGGGGCGGCACGAGCGCGTCGATCACTGAAATTCTGTGAGATGCAGATCCATTCGAGCACTGCTGCGGTCGGCTCCCGGACTTAAATTCTTCTATAGCGAGCGGACCAAAAAAAGAAGGGCTGGGTCGTTCAGGGAATCAGACACGTACGTACCAAGCAAGCATTAGTACTGCGGCGGTCAATACGACCAAAGCCACCATTTCACTTGTAATGACTTGCAGAAATGCTGCCATGGTGAAACCCACAAAAACAGGCACCGTCACTCACAAAAAGTGGGGCCACCGTGGGGACAACGGCAGCCCCTTGATAAGCGCCGCCAGCTACGGGGAGATAGGGGGACGGGTGCTGACGGCAGCAGTGCTTAACACTCTGAGGCCCTAGTCTGTTCCCGGCTCACTTCATCGAGGGCCTTAAGCGCCTCGGAGGCGATAGCAGACGGGTCGCTTACCTCCGCCTTAATTTCGTGCCGAATAAAATTGTGAAGCCACAGAGCTAGGCCCGGCCGCTCGCGTTTCTGAAGAAAAGAGATGCGCGTCCATGCGGTGCGATAAGCCAAGCTGTATAGCTCAATATTTTGCGCTTTAATTTGCGAACGACGATCTCGCTTTCGTGCAATCACGGTGAATCGTCCGGGATGGTCGCTGTCATTCTTAAACAACGCTGAAGTTTGTTATTCGCTTCAGCGTCCCTGAATTCACGGCGATGCCGAGTAGTTCCCAAGCAGCCCACACTTCCGCTGGGGACAAGCATCCACGGCCAGTGAGGGGTATTAAAAAAGACACTATCTGATTTTTTCGACTCAGATATGGGCCCTATGGCTGCGTATCTCCCTGCAATCGGTGGCCGGGGGGGCGCCGTTAAGCAACTCGCGGCGGCCCCTTCGTTTTGGCAAGGACAAGGAAG
>JBKPLN010000460.1:0-2561 GCA_046731635.1 Pseudomonadota bacterium
GTTTAGATGAGGCCTGAATGTCTAGTCTTGTGGGTTCCTGCCAATGATTTGTTGGCCGACGCCTTGGTTCTGGGCGTCCCCCTGATGTCGCCCCCGAACGCGCCAGAGCGACACACCAAAGAATAAAAATGCGACACCAAAGTATAATGAGGGAGACAACTGAAGAATGTAATGATCGGGGTCGCTCTCGGTCCATAGGGAGCGCGGCCCCGATCTCATCACCGTCCCCCTCCGTCCCCAGAAAGGTCGGGGCCAACATTCCGACAATGAATTGCGACATTCGGTGGGCGGCGTCCAACTTCTACGACACGAAGATTATTGATGCCCCGCGATGGCAGCCCTTCTTCTTTGGCGCGCTGGGATGCTTACCCCACACAGCGCCAGTGCGCTGTTACCGTGCAAATCATCCTTTTTGTGATGCACGGCACAGCGCGAGCGGACAATCAAAACTAATGTGAGGAGAATTCGAGAGCGAAAGCTCTCTTTCGCAAAAGTCAGAGGAGACCTCACATGCGCACCCTGCTCGGCATCTCTATAGCGACCATTATCGCATTGACAGTTTGGACGAACCTTCCAACCCAGGCGAAACAGCAACATGACGGCGTTTCGATCGATCCGTTCGCCATGACGGGCACCGTAACCAACCTGCTACCCGAAGTGCACTACGACCACGGTTTCATTTTTCCCGAACAGCAATAACAGCCAGAAGCCCGTTCTTACAAAATCGCAAGGCCATTGGTCTCCTCAGTACGTTGCTCCCTTGTGCCCTGGTCGTTTCTCCCCCGACCGGGGCACATCCTTTTAAGCGGAGTTGCTATGTCCCGCTTCAAAAGCCGCACCGATCCCAAAGAGATCGAAAAAGCCTTCCCGCACATCGTAGAAATGATCGTGCCGCTGGGCGGCTTTGGTAGGAAGCTAGACGATATGTACGAGTGGCACTGGGCGAAAGATATTGAAGCAATGCGCGGTAACGGCTGGCGCGATAAGAATGGCCGCTCGTACGTCCGATGGTGCTTTTCCAATGTGATCGCGGCACAAGAGTTTGCTCGCAAGTTTGGCGGTTCGATAGTGAGAGGCCGATAAACGCACATGTGCGGTGCAACTAGGGGTGTCCGCTATGGGCCAAAAGGGGAGTTAGACATTGCGCAAAAGGGTCTGGACTAAATTCTACCAAAAACGCGTCTAAAGAGGGTGTTGCGTACCTTTTCTCGCGAGATAATTACGCTGTCCCTGTCGTAAATTCCATCCAGTTGGCGTGAGACGCAGAATCGGGTGATGTTCTGCGGGATGTTGGATCTCTGCAGAATAATTATCGGGATTGTCCTCGATCTGTTCCGACCGCGCGCGGCGTTGGAAGCCGAGATCCTCGTGTTGCGGCAGCAGATCATTGTGCTGCGACGAGGGCGGCCCAGTCGGTTGCCATTTCAGGCCGTCGACAGGATGGTTCTGGGTTGGGTCTGCCAGCTGTTTCCGAAGACCCGCGAGGCGCTCGCCATCGTTCGGCCTGATAATATTATTCGCTGGCATCGCGCAGGTTTCCGATGTTACTGGCGTTGGAAATCGCGGCCTCGTCCGGGCCGGCCAGCGGTGCCGGCTGAGATCCGGCAGTTCATTCGGCAGATGAGCATTGCCAACCCATTGTGGGGTGCGCCTCGCATTCATGGCGAATTGCTCAAGCTCGGCATCGACATTGGGCAGACCAGCGTCGCCAAGTATATGGCGCGCAGGAGAGGACCGCCGTCCCAAGGCTGGAAGACGTTCCTGCGCAATCATGCGGATGGGGTTGCGGCGATGGATTTGTTCGTAGTGCCGACCGTCTCGTTTCGGCTGCTCTATGGACTGCTGATCATGAGCCACGGCCGGCGACAAATCCTCTGGCTTGGCGTCACAGCGCAGCCCACGGCGGAATGGATTGCCAACCAACTGACGGCGGCCTGTGGCTGGGAGCAAATCCCTCGCGATCTGATCCGCGATCGGGATGCTTGTTATGGCAGCCTATTCGTTCGTCGCGTTCGCTCGCTCGGCATTCGCGATCATCCGACGTCTGCACGCTCGCCTTGGCAGAACGGGTATGCCGAGCGCCTGATCGGCTCGATCCGCCGGGAATGCCTGGACCACATTGTGGTGACAGGCGAGCAGCACCTGCGCCACATCCTCAAGTGCTACATGGAGTATTACAACGCGGTGCGCACGCATTTATCGTTGGGCAAGGATGCGCCCAATTGGAGGGACATCCACTGCGCCGGGCGCATCGAAGTGCGACCTGTGCTTGGTGGACTGCACCATCAGTACGTGCGGATTTGATTTATGGTAGGGACAGGCAGCGCATTGGCACAGAAGGCACGGAGGCAAATCGGTGCCGAGGTCCGTCATGTCGCGTGGAGAGGAACTACTTAAAACGGCGAGGGTGATCCTGTTTCGTTCGCAGGCCAATGCGATGGGCAGTCGTGCCGACACCATTGTATCACTCTGCAGGGTATACAAAGATTGGCAGAGCGAGCACGGCTTGTATTTGGGCGACGTCCCCGAGATTCCCGAGCACCTTAAAGATGGACACCTCA
>JBKPLN010000461.1:0-1925 GCA_046731635.1 Pseudomonadota bacterium
CCTGCCGAACTAACAGTCCAGCAACCCGAAAAGTTTGAATTCGTCATAAATCTCAAATTCCGACCAACGCGCTCGGCTTAACTATGCCGCTGACGCTGCTTCCCCGCGCCGGTACGGTGATAAAATAGCGATCATTTTTGCTGCGCTGCATGAGTCCGCTATTGGCCCATAGCGGACATCGCTAATTGCACCGCACATGTCTGCTTTTGGGAGTAAAGCGGACATGACCTTTTGCAATGCGAATGTCTGCTTCTGACCCAAAGCGGACATGCCACCCCTTCAAGTTGGTGATTTGAGCCGATACGATGCCGTTGTCTTAGGCCTCGGCGGTGGCGGTGAAACGGCGCGAATTTATCCGACTGTTTGGCCTGCTGGCAGTTGCGTGGCCGCTCACTGTGCGCGGCCAACAGGGGGCAATACCAGTGGTCGTTTCCTTGGTGCTGTCTCACTTAGTTCCGGCCAAAGTTTTCGATGCCTTCCTACAGGGTCTAAGGAAGGCGGGTACGTCGATGGTCGTGATGTAACTATCGAAAGCCGTTGGGCAGACGGGAAATACGATCGGCTTCCCGCCTTGGCATCTGAACTGGTTCAGCGCCCGGTGGCCGTGCTTGTCGGTGCCGCGCCCCCCGCAGCGTTGGCAGCAAAGGCAGCAACAACCACGATCCCGTTGGTGTTTGTCAGCGGCGATGATCCGATCAAATCCGGCCTCGTCGAAAAACTCAATCGCCCGGGCGGCAATGTCACCGGGGGTCAGCGTGTTCTCCGGCAGTCAACTCGGCGCGAAGCACATCGGCCTACTGCACGATCTGGTGCCCACCTCGAAGGCGATGGGTCTCCTTGTCAATCCGAGGAACGCTAAGCAGACAGAGGCGCAAATTGAACTCATCGAACCAGCCGCGCGTGCGCTTGGGATAGAGCTGAGCGTCGTGAGGGCAAGCGGCGAAAACGACCTGGCTCAAGCGTTCGCAACGCTGTCGGAACACCGGGTCAGTGCGTTGATCGTCGGCGCCGATCCCCTGTTCTTCGGCCTTCGCAACCAGATCATTGCTCTCGCCGAACAGCACAAGACGCCGGCGGTTTATGTATTTCGCGACGCAGCTGCTGGTGGTCTGATGAGCTATGGCCCTAGTCTTTCAGACGGATACCGGCAAGCGGGTATCTACACTGCGCGTATCCTTAAGGGCGAACGTCCCGGCGATATGCCCGTCCTGTTGCCGACGAAGTTTCAGCTCGTAATCAATGCAAAAACTGCCAAGTCGCTCGGTCTGGCATTGCCGCCGGGCATGATTTCTATCGCCGACGAATTGATAGAGTGAAGCAATGTCGAATGTCTGCTTTTGACCCAAAGCGGACATTTCGCATTTATTTAATCGTGTTTGCGCGCAATACATATTGGCGTTGGAAGAGAACAACGCGCTATCAAACACGTAGCTCGTAGAGGATCATCGACTCGATATAGAACGAGCGCTCGTAAACGAGGCGGGTGCGGAAGCCGGCCTTATTGATCAGCCGGCCAAGCAAGTCGAGATCGGAATGCGACGAGAGCATGACATAGAGGCAGCCGTCGGGTTTGAGGCGTTCGCGAGCCTGCTCAAACAGGGCAGCCACGTCCCGATAGTGCGGGCCGGCGTGCCAACCCCGGTCCGCTAGATCACGAGGCTCGCCCGCATGCTTAGGGGGGCTCGACAGGATCACATCAAAGAGCGGCAGAGGCGGAAGTGCAGCGAGAAGATTCATGCAGGCAACGGTCACCCGGTCGCCAAGGCCGTGCGCGCGCGCATTCTCAAGCGCCGAAAGCGCCGCATTAGGATTGATATCAAGCGCCAGCACCCCAGTGGCACCGGCGCGTGCTGCAGCGAGAGCGAGAATACCGGACCCGGTGCCAATATCAGCCACGCTCTTACCGCTCAGGTCGAGCCCGTCGA
>JBKPLN010000462.1:0-1129 GCA_046731635.1 Pseudomonadota bacterium
GAAATGAAGTTGGTCGTTTCGCCGATCGGCACATCGACTTGCTAAATACATTCGCCAACCAAGCTGTCATCTCCATCGAGAACGCCCGGCTCTTCAACGAACTACGGCAGCGCACCAGCGATCTGAGTGAGTCACTGCAGGCGCTGCGAGAACTCAATGAGACCCTGGAAAAACGCGTCGAGGCCGAGACGCGAGAACGTCTTCACATCTGGAACGTCTCACAGGATTTGCTCGTGTTAGCTGATCTTGAGGGCAAATATCTTAGCGTTAACCCCGCGTGGACCGCGACACTCGGCTGGTCGGAAGCGGATTTGCTCGGCAAGACTTCCCGATGGCTCCTACATCCGGATGATGTGGAAAAAACGCGCGCCGAGATCAGTCGTCTTGCCGCAGGCCAAAAAACGGTACGCTTTGAAAGCCGCTTGCGGGATAAGCACGGCTCATATCATTGGTTCTCCTGGAAAACCGCCCCGGACCGCGGGCGCTTCTACGGCTTGGGGCGGGACATCACCGAACTCAAGGATGCTGAAAATAAATTGCGTGAAGCTCAGCGGGAGCTTGCAATAGCTGCCCGGCACACAATGCTTGCGGCAATGTCGGCCGCAGTCGCGCACGAAATCAAACAGCCGTTGGGAGCGATTGTAGCGAACGCCAATGCGGGCCTGCGCTGGTTGACCAGGACGCCGCCAAGTCTGGACGAAGCGCGCGACACCTTTAAAGATATTGCGGTTGCTGGTCATAGAGCGAACGAGGTAATTCAGTCCGTCCGGGCAATGTTCAGCCAAACTGATCAAGCCGGAGTCGCGCTTGATGTGAACGACCTCATTCGCGAGACCATCGCGCTAGCGCGTGACGATCTGGAGGCCGCGTCGGTCAGTGTCGAGCTTAAACTTGCCTCGGAGGTGCCATTGGTCTCCGGACACCGAGGCCAATTGCAGCAGGTCATCTTGAACCTCGTTACCAACGCTGCGGAGGCCATGCGCACCGTCACGGAGCGAGCATTGCGAATTGCATCAAAGCCATTCAACTCTAAGGGCCTTGAGGTTACGGTCGAAGATTCTGGCACAGGCATACAGCAAAAAGACATCGGCCGTATCTTTGACGCGTTCTTCACGACAAAGTCCAATGG
>JBKPLN010000463.1:0-3154 GCA_046731635.1 Pseudomonadota bacterium
ATCGAAGGACTTGGCCTCAGGGAGCTTGGCGTCAAGCTGGACGAGCGCGGGCGAGTCATCGTCGATCGCCATTATGCAACCAATGTCGCGGGCATTTTTGCAATTGGCGACGTCATCTCCGGCCCGATGCTGGCCCACAAGGCCGAGGAGGAAGGCGTCGCGGTGGCTGAAATTCTTGTCGGTCAGGCGGGGCATGTGAACTACGATGCCATTCCCAATGTGATCTACACCTATCCGGAGATTGCAACCGTCGGGAAAGGCGAAGAGGAGTTGAAGGCCGAAGGCATCGCCTACAACGTCGGCAAGTTTCCGTTCACGGCCAATGCCCGCGCCAAAGTCAATCTGACCACCGACGGTTTCGTGAAAATTCTGGCCGACGCGAAAACCGATCGCGTGCTGGGCGTTCATCTGATCTGCGCAGATGCCGGCAACATGATCGCCGAAGCCGTCGTAGCCATGGAGTTCGGCGCGTCAGCCGAGGACATCGCGCGCACGTGCCACGCGCATCCGACCCTGCCTGAAGCGGTGAAGGAAGCTGCAATGGCAGTAGCGAAACGCGCGATCCATATGTGATCCTTACGCGGCGAAATAACAGAGCAAGGTTCGGGGGAAATCGTACATGGCAAAAGGCCATAAAGATAAAGTCGCCGTCATCACCGGCGCGGCAGGCGGGATCGGACAGGCATTCGCCAAGCGTTTGGCTGAAGACGGCGCACATATTGCCATCGTCGATATTGGCGACGGCCGTGACACCGTCAAAATAGTCGAGGGCGCCGGTCGGCAAGCGATTGCAGCCAAGTGCGATGTTGCGTCGGAAAGCTCGGTCACTGCCATGGCGAAGCAGGTCCAGGACAAATTCGGTCACGTTGACATCGTGGTGAACTGCGCCGGCATCTTCCCGCAGAAAAACTTTCCCGAGATGACCTTTGCGGATTGGCGCCAGGTCCTATCGATCAACCTCGACGGCACCTTTCTGGTGACGGCCGCTTTCGTTCCCGGGATGCGCGCGCGCAAATGGGGCCGGATCGTCAACATGGCGTCGAGCACGCTTGGTTCGGTCGTTACCGGCTTTGCCCACTACGTCGCGAGCAAGGGCGGGATCGTCGGCTTCACGCGCGCGCTTGCAACGGATCTGGCTCCCGACGGCATCACAGTCAATGCAATTGCGCCCGGGCTCACGCGTTCGCCAGGCACAATTGTGCGTCAGCCACGCCCGGGCTTCAAAACGATGGATGATGAATTTTCCGCGGTTGCGCAAATGCAGGCGATCAAGCGCGTTGAAGTACCGGAAGATCTGGTCGGCGCAGTCTCGTTTCTCACCAGCGACGATGCCGCCTTCATGACCGGGCAGACCCTCAACGTCGACGGCGGGCGGGTGAGATCGTAGGCGAGGCCGAACCGAAACTCCGCAGCTTATCAATGTGTTGGGGATCGTGCGCGGCCATGGGCGGCAGTTCGCCTTATCCGGGACATCCTGCGCGCCTATATTCGAATCATGCGTCGAAACGCGCTGCGCCCGTTGTGGGTCATTCTCGCGCTGCTGCTTCTGCTGGAAGCTTGGCTGTGGGATCACCTCGAGCCCATAGTCGCGCGGCTCGTCAATCTCGTTCCCTGGCGCAAGCTGAAGATCGCGGTTGCGCGATGGGTTGAAGATTTACCGCCCTATGCGGCGCTTGTTGTTTCGTCGTGCCGTTTATCGTCGTGTTGCCGGCGAAATTCCTCGGGCTCTATTTCATCGCCACGGGCAACTGGTTCGGCACCGTGGCGACACTTTCCCTTGCAAAATTGGTTGGTCTCGGCGTGACTGCTTTCGTGTTCGACGCGACACGCGACAAGCTTCTGCAGATTTCGTGGTTCCGGCGAATGTACGACTGGGTCATGTGGGCGCGTGACTGGGCCTACGCGCAGACTGAGCCGATTCGTGCGCGTATCCACAGACTACTCTGGATGTTCAGGCCGGAACGCGCCCGCCGGACCTTCCGGCGGCTGATGCGCCTGCGCCGCTCATATCGCAATCGTCCGGCCTGAATGCAGCGCTAGTGTCCGGCCAAATGGATCGCGTGCGGGGCCCATACTCCAAGCCCCATGAAGCCGAGGCCGAAGATGCCGACCAGCCCGGACAACCAGCCCAACGCGGCTATGCCCGTGATGACTTCGGCCGACGCGAGCACGATCCCGATCTGGAATGCAGCCGACGCGAATTCGTATTGATGATAGCGCGCGAGCCAGGTGTCGCGGTCGTGCTCGAGCTTCTCCGCTTGGGCCCGCAACTCCTTGCGGCCATCACCCTCTTTCGGGTCGGATTCGTAGCGGTTGACGGTATTGCGCCATGCCTCGATCTGCTTGCTAAACGCGGCCTTCGCCTCGTCATTCGTGATTACCGGTAATTGCGCGGCCATTGCCTCCGCCGCGACCCGCAATGACGTCTGGCGGATGGTCTTGGCCTGAAAGAAATTCCAGGTGTCGGAGGCCTTGATGTTGTCGGCGATGGCGGCCGTCTGTGCACTTTTGCCCAGCGTTTCCGAGAACGCCAGAAACAGCGCCAGTACCGAAATCAGCAGCGCGATCTTCTTATTGGAGCCTGCCGCGTGCTCGGCATGCTCTGCGTGCTCCAGATTCTCGTGTGCGCCCATCGTCCCCTCCAGTTTGCCCGCGGGTACGATGATAGCAGAGCACGGTCGACTGCAAAGGCTGGCTTACCGGGCGCGCGGATGCGCGCTGGCATAGACCTCCAGCAAACGCTCAGTGTCGACGGCGGTGTAAATCTGGGTTGTGGAAAGCGAAGCGTGACCCAGCAGCTCCTGGATTGCCCGCAGGTCGCCGCCGCGTGCCAGCAAATGCGTGGCGAAGGAATGGCGCAATGCGTGTGGTGTTGCACTGTCGGCCAATCCGAGGGCGCCCCGCAGGCGTGCCATCGCCAGCTGAACAACGCGAGGGGAGAGTGCGGCGCCGCGTGCGCCGACGAACAAAGGGCTATCCTGTTTGAGCTCGAACGGGCAGAGTGCGACATAGTCATGAATCGCTTTTGCGACTTGCGGCAGGATTGGGACCATTCGCTTCTTCCTGCCCTTGCCGGTGACGACCAGGGTTTCGGCATTGGACCGCGCGTCGCTGCGCTTTAAACCCAGTGCCTCTGACAGTCGCAGTCCGGAGC
>JBKPLN010000464.1:0-12914 GCA_046731635.1 Pseudomonadota bacterium
GCATCAGGTAAGCCACGGCCTGTTTCATCACGCGCGCGGATTTCACGACCTGAGGCAGGAACATCTTGCCGGAGCCGAACAGGTCGCCGACGATGTTCATGCCGTCCATCAACGGACCCTCGATCACCTCCAGCGGCCGCTTGGCTCGCTTGCGGGCTTCTTCGACGTCGGCTTCGATAAATTCCGTAATGCCGTGAACCAGCGCATGCGCGAGCCGCTTTTCGACCGGGTGCTCCCGCCACGCGAGATCGACTTCCTTGGCCTCTTGTCCCGCGCCCTGGAATTTCTTGGCCAGGTCCAGGAGCCGCTCGGCCGCATCGGATCGGCGGTTCAGGACCACATCCTCGCAGGCTTCGCGCAGCTCGGGATCGAGATCGTCATAAACCGCAATCTGCCCGGCATTCACGATGCCCATGTCCATGCCGGCTTTGATGGCGTGATAGAGAAACACCGAGTGCATGGCTTGACGCACCCGTTCGTTTCCGCGGAAGGAGAACGACAGGTTCGAAACACCGCCTGAGACGTGGACGTGAGGCAGGTTCTCTCGAATCCAGCCCGCAGCTTCGATAAAAGCGGCACCGTAGCTGTTGTGTTCTTCCATGCCGGTCGCGACGGCAAAGATGTTAGGGTCGAAGATAACGTCCTCGGGCGGAAATCCGACCTGGTTGACCAGGATGTCGTATGCGCGCTTGCAGATCGTCGTTTTGCGTTCGAGCGTATCGGCCTGGCCTTTTTCATCGAACGCCATCACGACCACCGCCGCGCCATAGCGGCGCACGGTACGGGCGTGATCGATGAAGGCCGCCTCACCTTCCTTCAACGAGATTGAATTGACCACCGACTTCCCCTGCAGGCACTTCAGGCCGGCTTCGATTACGGAAAACTTCGAGGAGTCCACCATGACCGGCACGCGAGCAATATCGGGCTCGGCGGCAATCAGGTTGAGAAAGGTCGTCATGGCCTGCTCGGAATCGAGCAGGCCTTCGTCCATATTGACGTCGATGACCTGGGCGCCGTTCTCGACCTGCTCGCGCGCGATCGACAATGCGGTCGGGTAATCGCCGGCCGTGATCAGCTTGCGAAACTTCGCGGAGCCGGTGACGTTGGTCCGCTCACCGACGTTGACGAAAGGGATTTCGGGCGTGAGCGTGAACGACTCCAGGCCCGACAGGCGCAATTGGCGTGGCACGTCGGGAATCGTGCGGGGGGCTTTGCCGGCGACGGCTTCCGCGATCGCCCTGATGTGATCCGGCGTCGTGCCGCAGCAGCCGCCGACAACATTGACCAGCCCGGCCTCGGCGAATTCGCCCAGCAGCTCGGCCATGTAGGCCGGGCTCTCGTCGTAGTAACCGAATTCGTTCGGTAAGCCGGCATTCGGATAAGCGCATACGAATGCGTCGGCCACCCGCGCCAATTCGGCGATGTGCGCGCGCATCTCGCGCGCGCCGAGCGCGCAGTTGAGGCCGACCGTCAACGGCCTGGCATGTGTCACGGAATTCCAGAATGCGGCCGGGGTCTGGCCCGACAGCAGGCGTCCCGACCGATCGGTGATCGTACCTGAGATCATGATCGGAAGGTCGAGGCCACGCTGATCGCAGATCTCAGAAATCGCAAAGATCGCCGCCTTGGCATTGAGCGTGTCGAATATCGTTTCGATCAGCAGGAGATCCGCCCCGCCATCGATCAACCCGCGCACCTGTTCACCATAGGCGGTGCGGAGCTGATCGAAAGTAATGGCACGGAATCCCGGATTGGAAACGTCGGGCGAAATCGACGCCGTGCGGTTTGTCGGGCCGATCGCGCCGGCTACAAAACGCCGGCGACCGTCTTCTGTTTCTGCCTGCGCCGCGGCTTCCCGCGCAAGCGCGGCGCCCGCCTGGTTGAGCTCGTAAGCGATGCCTTCCATGCCGTAATCGGCCTGGGCAATCGCAGTCGAGGAGAATGTGTTGGTCGATACAATATCCGCGCCCGCGCGGAAGTACGCCAGGTGAATATCGCGCACTGCATCGGGCCGGCTGAGATTGAGCAGATCGTTGTTGCCGCGCACCTCGCGGTTCCAGGCGTCGAAGCGAGCGCCTCGATACCCTTCCTCATTGAGCTTCAGCGCCTGGATCATCGTCCCCATGGCGCCGTCGAGCACGAGGATGCGCTGTTTCAGGAGAGCAAGGAATTCGGATCGTACGCTCTTGTTGGACATGGTGACTCGTATCACCCGTTCGCGCTTCGCTCTGACATTCTCTGTCCTTGGGAGAGAGAAGGCGTCACAGCCCGCAGGCCCAGCAGATGACAGATCGCGAAGACAAGATCGGCGCGATTCATCGTGTAGAAGTGGAACGTGGTGACGCCGCGGTCGACCAGATCAAAAACCTGCTCGGCTGCGACTGCAGCGGCTATCAGCTTGCGCGTGGCGCTGTCATTGTCGAGGCCCTGAAAGCGGTCGGCAATCCAGGCCGGTACTGAAGTGCCACAACGCTTGGCGAAGCTGGTCGCTGCCTTGAAATTCTGCACGGGCAAAATGCCGGGCACGATCGGAATATCCACGCCTCGCGCGCGCACGCGGTCGAGATAACTAAAATAGAGATCGTTATCGAAGAAGAACTGGGTCATTGCGCGAGTGGCGCCGGCGTCGACTTTGGCCTTGAGCATGTCGATATCGGCTTCGACCGTCGGACTGTCCGGGTGCTTTTCAGGATAGGCCGAGACCGAAATCTCGAAATCGGAGGCAATTCGCTTGATGCCGGCGACAAGATCGGCGGCATTGCTGTAGCCGCCCGGGTGCGGTGAATATTTTGTGCCGGCCCCGCCCACCGGATCGCCGCGCAATGCCACGATGTGACGCACGCCCGCGGCGCGATAGGTGCGCACGATGGCGTCAATCTCCTCGCGCGTTGCGGCCACACAGGTGAGGTGCGCAGCCGGGACCAATGCGGTGTCGGCCAGAATGCGTTTAACCGTCGCGTGGGTTCGTTCGCGCGTGCTCCCGCCGGCACCATAGGTCACCGAAACAAATTCGGGGGCAAGCGGTGCCAGCCGTTCGATCGATTCCCAGAGAATCTTGTCCATCTCCCGCTGTTGGGCGGGAAGAATTCGAACGTCACGCCAATCCGGCGGCGGTCAGCGCGTGCGAAGCGGCTCAGGCGAACAGGACTGTTCATCACGCTACCTCTCGACGATGCGGCGCCGCGATAAGCGCTCGCGTGTCGCGTGCGAGCCAAAGGGAGACTGCGATCTTGCCGTCCGTCCCGGGCTCGGGCGCGAGCGACTTGTGCAGCACGGGCTCAAGGCCGGACGATGTCATCCATTGCGACACTGTCTCGCGCGCGAAACCCAGCCGACGATGTGCAAACTGCTCGCGCAGGAATTCCTGCTCGTGCGGAGCAAAATCGACCACCAGCAGCCGGCCGCCCGGACGCAGCACCCGTGCTGCTTCGTGAATCGCGCGCGCCCCGTCGTCGAGGAAGTGCAGCACCTGGTGCAGAATGACGACATCGAAAGAATCGTTGGCAAGCGGCAGATCGTATATGTCGCCCTGCCGAACGCTGCAGTTTTTCAGGCCCGCGCGTTCCAGCCGGTCGCGCGCAAGCTGTAGCATGTCGAGCGACAGATCGAGCCCAAGCCCACGCTCGATCTCGGGGCCGAACAATTCGAGCATTCGTCCGGTACCAGTGCCGAGATCAAGCAGGGAGCGAAACGGCTTGTTGCCGAGCGCTGCACGGATCGCATCTTCTACCGCATCATCGGCCACGTGCAGCTTGCGGATGCGGTCCCATTGCGCAGCATGCGCGCGAAAATAGGCTTGCGCCGCGGCGGCGCGCGTAGCCCGCACGGAGACGAGCCGCGCGCGGTCGCGGGCGATGGTCTGGTCTTCAGGGTTTAGATGATCGATGAGCGCGCGCGCCACGGTCGCGCCATTGCCGTGCTCAGCCAGTCGGAAGAAGGCCCACGTGCCCTCGCGGAAGCGCTCGACCAGACCGGCTTCAGCGAGCAGCTTGAGATGGCGGGAAATACGGGGCTGCGATTGGCGAAGGATGTCGGTCAGGTCCGACACGGTCAGCTCGGCCTCGGCGACCAGCGCAAGGATCCTGAGACGCGTTTCTTCGCCCGCGGCCTTGAGGGCGGAATTGAGTGCGTCGAAGCCGAGCCTGTTGCTGGAGCTCATGGAGCACCATGTAAGCCGATATGGGCACTTTCGCATTATATAAAGATATCTTTATACGTTTAAACCTACTCCCGCAAGACCTGTCTGGAGGGTTAATGGACCGCCGCGCGGTCTCATTTGCCGGGCTTGAGCCGGCAATCCATCATCATTTCCGAGAGGGCGAGGTCTCAATGACCAATAGCGACTTCGGTATCCGCGAGGGCGAAAAGGCAGTCGAACTTCCGGCCTGCACCGACGCCGGCCTTTACTTCATCGGCCGCATTCAAACGCCGTGGAAGGACCGCAAGGATTGTCCAAAAAACGCGCGTGAATCCGAGGCGGTTTGCATTGTCGATGTCGATCCTCGCTGGAAAGAAGCGCTGAAGGACGTTGAGACCTGCAGCCATATTGTCCTGCTGTACTGGATGGACAGATCGCCGCGAAACCTCGTGCTGCAGGTGCCTGCGCACCATGGCGTCCAGCGCGGCACATTCGCACTGCGCTCTCCTGCCCGGCCAAATCCTGTGGCGATGAGCGTCGTCAAGCTGCTGCGCGTCGATGGTAATCGGCTTTCGGTCGTGGGGCTGGATTGCCTGGACGGGACGCGGCTTCTCGACATCAAGCCCTATTTCGCGTCCACAGACAGCGTCCCGGAAGCCATTGTTGGCTGGCACGGCCGCAAAGAAGAGTAGCAATTCCTCGGTCTTTCCCGGTCATGGCCGGGCATAGCCGTCTGAAGGACGGCGTGCTTTCGCCCGCCTATGTCCCGGCCATCCACGTCTCTGACTGTGCACGGCTGCGAAGCAAGACGTGGATGCCCGGCATAAAGCCGGGCATGACGGAGCGTAGGGCAGCTGGAAGAAACTAAATCCGATTTGGACCAAATCGTTCCTGACAGCTCGCTAAAAAACGCGAACCACCTCGCGGAACCAATCGAGCTTCTCGGCGATTTTCACGACCGAGACGGGAGGGAGGGAAAACGCCGAGGGGTGTCATGTCGAAGCCAGTCAGGATTGCCGCGCTGATCGGCGCCGTCGCGCTCTCATGCGGTACCGCAAGCGCCGAGTCTCTCTTCGCCTTCCTCGCTCCTCCTTCTCCGACCCAAGTCGCTCCGCAAGCCGCCGCACCGGCACTGGATGACGAGCGCGATGAAGCGCAGCTCGATCCGCGCCTGAAAAGGCAGATCGTCGGCTATCCCAGCAAGGAAGCGCCAGGCACCATCATCATCGATACGCCGCACACCTTTCTTTATTACGTTCTCGGCAACGGCAAGGCGCTCCGCTACGGCATCGGGGTCGGCCGCGAAGGCTTTACCTGGTCGGGCGTGAAATCGATCGAGCGCAAGGCCGAGTGGCCCGACTGGTATCCGCCGCCCGAGATGGTTGCGCGGCAACCCTATCTGCCGCGCATGACGTCCGGCGGCCCTGGCAATCCGTTGGGCGCGCGCGCGATGTATATCGCCGGCACGCAATATCGCATCCATGGAACCAACGCGCCCTCCACGATCGGCCGGCACGTATCGAGCGGTTGCATTCGTCTCACGAATGAAAACGTGATCGACCTGTACAATCGCGTGCAGATCGGTGCGAAAGTGATCGTGCTGCCGCAAACCACCGTCGCAAGATCGCAACAGGCGTTGCTGTCCAATGCTTATGCGCCGCAGCCGCAAAGCCCCGCGCAGGCGACGTGGAGCGGCATTCGGCCCTCCGGCCGCTATTAGTATCTTCGCAAACTCACCGAAGTGGCCCGGCCTCGTGCCGGGCCTTTTTTTGCGCGCTTGTGTGTTGCCGGGGACGGTGGCTAAACCCATTGACCCGTTCATTCCCCGTAAGCGGGAATCCAACTTGGGTCCTGCTTTCGCGGGGACGAACGGTGGATAGGAGAAACATATGCGTATTGCAGCCATGGCTGCCGGAGCGGTGGGCGGGTATTTCGGCGCGCGAATGGCGGCCGCGGACCACGACGTATTTTTCATCGCCCGCGGCGCCCATCGCGATGCGATCGCGAAGAATGGATTGAAAATCGAAAGCGTGCTGGGCGACCTGCATCTGCCCAAGCCGAATGTCACCGACAACCCGGCAACAGTCGGTCCGGTCGATATCGTCCTGTTCGCAGTCAAGCTATGGGACACGGAGAAGGCGGCCGAACAGGCGCGACCGCTGGTTGGCGAGACGACGCGCGTCATTACTTTGCAGAACGGCATCGACAGCGTGGAGCGCATCGCGCCCATTCTGGGTGCCGAGCAGACCGTGGGGGGAGCCGCCTATATTGCGACCGTGATCGCCTCTCCCGGCGTCATCAAGCAGACCAGCCAGTTTGCGATGATGCGTTTCGGCCGCGCCGACAAGAAACCCGATCCTACCCTGAAGGCTTTTGTCGATGCCGGTAAAGCCGCCAAAATCGATCTCGACATTGCGCCCGATATCCAGCGCGAGCTGTGGCAGAAGTTCATTTTCCTCACGGCCATGTCAGGCTCGACAGCGAGCCTGCGCTCGCCCATTGGCCCGATCCGCGATGATCCCGAGCTGCGCGCATTTGTCCGCGCACTCATGGACGAAGCTTTCGCCGTCGGGAAAGCCAAGGGCGTTTCGCTCGATGCCGCCTATCTCGAGGAGCGCATGAATTTTCTTGCCGGCAAGATCGAACCCGGCATGAAGGCTTCGATGGCGCACGATCTCGATCGGGGCAACAGGCTCGAGCTCGACTGGCTGTCCGGGAAGGTCCGCGCACTCGGCCACGAGCTGAGCATTCCGACACCCGCGAGCGACACCGTCTATACCGTGCTCAAGCTGCACCGGATGGGCTCGCGCTGAACGCGCATAAAAGAAGCCCCGAAGCAGGGCCGGGGCTTCCCGTGCGTAACGGCTGGAGGGGCAACCTAACCAGCCATCCCGGCACATCGTTGTTCAAACACGCGACCGCGGCCAGTCACGGGCGGCAGGCAAAAAATGGCCGCACAAACCCGCGCGGCCAATGCGAGGTCAGGTAGTAGCTTCACAGCCACTCCCTCTCAGAGGGGGAAGAGTGGCGTGCTTATTCGACCGGTTTTTGAGAAATTGGGCTTTTGCCAGGATCATTGATTCAGATTAATGAAGAAGGATCGCCCTTGTCTCAGGGGTCCCATGCACGTTGCAGCGCATCTCAGGGCTTTGGAGCAACACCCGTTCGTCGCCCGGCTGTTGCAACATGTCGACCTGACTCATGACGACTTGACTAGCCTGAACGCCGTCATTGATGGCGAAGTATCCATTCCGCGGAGGCGCGATCTCATTGTCGACGGCTTCGAGTATCGCAAGCTCTCTTTCGTAAAGGACGGCTACGCCGTCCGCTACAAGCTGTTGCGCAACGGCAAGCGGCAGATCCTCAACGTCGTCCTGCCCGGAGACATCGTGGGCATTCCGGCCAGTTTCCTCGACCGCGCCACCTATTCGGTGACCGCCGTCACCGATGTCACGATGACCGTGTGCGCGCTCGATGCCTACGTGCAACTCTGTTACCGGCGTCCGCAATTCGGCCTGGCTTTGAGCTGGATCGCCGTTCAGGAAGAGACGACTTACGCCGAGCACATCATCGACGTCGGCCGCCGCACGCCCATTGAGCGGCTCTCGCATTTTCTTCTGGAGCTGCACGCGCGCTTGCACGCTGTGGGGCGCGCGGAAAAGACCCGTTTCGAGTTGCCGTTCTCGCAGGAGGTGATGGCCGACGTGCTGGGCATGAGCCTTCCCCATCTGAACCGGATGATGCAACGGTTGCGAGCGGAGAAAATGATCGCCGGCAGCGAAAGGCAGATTGAATTTCTCGATCCGCGCGCCATTCGGACGCTCGCGCAATACCAGCCGCAGGAGCTCGCACCGATTCCACTGCCAACGTCGGCTTGAGTCTATTGGTTCGACGCGCGCAATCGACGGGGCGATGGCAGCATCGCGGCTATAACAATGGCGCCGCCGACAGCAAGCCCTGCCGCAATAAGCATTCCCACCTTGTAGCCGAACGCGTACGAGGCAACGTCGGCAGCGACCGCAACGCCGACAAGTTGCGCGATGCGGCTGACGGCATTGTTTACGCCGGACGCCAGCCCCTGATCGGCATCCGCCACGCTCGACATGACCGAGGCCGTGAGGGGCACTACCAGCACCGCGAGAGAGAGTCCAAGCAGCGCCATCGGGCCCACGACGCCGATCGCCAGCGATGCGGTTTCACCCAGCGCCAGCAAAACCAGCGCGAGCGCTCCACCGAGCGACCCTGCGATCAGCATCACGCGGGCCCCGATCTTGTCCGCCATTGCGCCGAAAGGCTGTGACAGAAACCCGACGCCGAGCGTGAAGGGAAGAAAGACAAGGCCCGCTTCTGTTGGCGACAGCCGGCGTTGATCGATCAGTTCGAACGACAACAGGAAGAACATGATCCCGAGCGCCGTGTAGATCAGCAGCGTTGCGATGTTGAGTGCGACAAAGGCGCGGTTGCGAGCGAGCCACGGGGGCGTCATCGGATGCGCTGTCGCGCGTTCCCAGAATGCGTAGCCTGCGAGCGCTGCAACACCCAGCGCCGCAGTGGCAACAATCGGCACGCCTCTCGGCATGCCAGGCTTGTCCGGGCCGGCCTGGCTCAGCGCCCAGGCTAGCGCCCCGAGTGCGAAAGCCAGGATGGCGGCGCCCACGAGATCGAAGCGGCGTGCTTCGTGTTGATCGGGCGGCGCATAGGCAATCAGCAGCGCAACCGCAATCAGCGCCAGCGGCGGATTGATTGCAAACACCCATTGCCAGCCAAAACTTTCGGTCAGCCAGCCGCCGAGCACAGGCCCGCCGGCTGTGGTGAGCGCCGAAGCTCCAGCCCACACGCCGATAGCGCGACTGCGCTCTTCTTTTGGATAGGTCGCGCCGATCAGCGCCAGGCTGGACGGGGTCAGGATCGCCGCGGCGACTCCCTGCGCCACGCGACACGCGATCAGCCAATCGAGGGAAGTTGCCAGTGCACACGCCGCCGATGTCAGTCCGAAGGCGAGACAGCCTACGATCAGCATGCGTGCCTTGCCGTAGTGATCGGCGAGCGCGCCGCCGATCAACGTCAGCGCGGCCAGCGCCAGCGCGTAGCCGTTGAGCACCCACTGCACGGAAGCGAAATCTGCGCCGAAATATTCGCGCAGTCTTGGCAGTGCGACGGACAGCGCCGAACCGTCGATGAACGCCATGGACGACGCGAGTACGCAGGCGGCCAGCACCATGCGCCGGCGCCCTGGAGCGATCTCGCGTCCGAACTCACGCGGGCATGGTTGGGCGGCAATAATGCCGCGGCCGCATGGCTCGGCGAAGGGCAGTGCCATGCCGTGAGCATGTCACTGCCGCCCGTGCCGGGGCAATCCATCAGACCGCACGAACCGATCGGAGCGCTGGCCGTTTGCCGCGATGCCTTCTAGGATTCATCAGCCGATTCGCGCGGAACCATGGGCAGCGGCCTCGACACTTTCATCTATCACGCGACAGCACCGATCCGGCTCTTCGGGCGGTCGCGCAAATTCCGCCTGGTTGTCGGCGGGGCTTGCATCGTGGCAATCGGCTTCCTGCTCGCGCGGGTGGCGTTCAGCCTGCTCGCCCCGCCCGACAGTGGATTGCCGGAAGCGATCGCCATCATGCAGCCGCCGCCTGCCTTGCAGCCGGTGACGCACACGTCGCGCGTCGTCGCGCCCGTTGCCGTCGCGCTCACAGCCATTGCGCGCGCCGTTGACGCCGACACGCCGCGCGAATTCTCCGGCAAGAACGACAATCCGGTCACGCAACTGCTCCGCCAGGCCGAGATCGGTCTCACGGTCACGCGCGGCACGATGTCGGTGAGCGGACAGTCGAACACGCTTTCGATCATAACGCCGCTCAACGGCAGCGTCCGCATCACCGGCCAGATCGGCGCGACCGCCGGCAAGGTCGTCGGCGGAATAGGCGGCGCGATCGGCGACCTGATCGGCGGTAACGCGCTCGGCAGGCAGGTTGACAATTTCGCCGTCAAAACGCTCGACCAGCGCACCGATTTTCGCGGCAACGTCGTAGTGACATCGCGGCCGCAGCTCACGTCCGCGTGGCGGATCGAGCCTAATCTTGCCGGCCGCCTCGACCTCACCGAGACCGGAACGAATATTGCCGGCATCAGGGTGAACGTTGGCAATGAGATCAAGCCTGTCCTCGATCCGATCGTCGGCAGCCAGATCGCAGCACTGCAGTCACGGCTGCGCAACGACGTGACCATCGAGCGGACCGCGCGCGAGCAATGGTCGAGGATGTGCCGTTCGATCCCGCTTGGCGGCGACAAGACCGGGCTGCCGCCGCTGTGGCTGGAAATGCGGCCGGTACGCGCCACGGCCGCGCAGCCGCAGATCGACGGACGCAACCTCACCATCACGATCGGCGTGCAGGCGGAAACCCGTATTCTTCCGAACGATACCAAGCCGAATTGCCCCTTCCCGGCGCGGCTTGAGCTGGTGCCCCCGATGCAGGACGGCGCTATTGCGGTCGGCGTGCCGATCGACATGCCGTTCGCCGAGCTCAATCGGCTGATCGAGTTGCAACTCAAGGGACGCCACTTTCCGGAAGACGGCAGCGGGCCGGTCGACATACAGGTACTTCGCGCGAATCTCTCGGCAGCTGGCGAGAGATTGCTTATTTCTCTGCGCGTTAAGGCCCATGAAAAGAAGAGCTGGTTCACCTTCGGCACCGAAGCGACCGTGCATATCTGGGGCAGGCCCGCCATCGAGCAGGATAACCAGATCCTGCGCCTCACCGAGATTTCGCTTGCGGTTGAGTCGGAGGCTGCCTTCGGTCTCCTCGGCGCCGCCGCGCGTGCGGCAATGCCGTACCTGCAGAAAGCACTTGCTGACAAGGCTGTGATCGATCTCAAGCCTTTCGCCAACGATGCCCGCGCAAAGATCGCCGCCGCACTCGCCGAGTTTCAGGGGGTCGGTGACGGCGTCCGAGTCGATGCTTCGGTGAGTGGCGTGCGTCTCACCGGCATCGAATTCGATGCCCGCATGTTGCGCGTGATCGCGCAAGCCAGCGGTGCGGTGAAAGTGGCGGTGACCCAGCTGCCGAGAATGTAGTTCGCCCGGAGCTCAAGCCTTATGCGTTCGCCCGCGAGCAGGCATCCAATCACTTCTGCAAAGTGTCCGCTGGGTCCCCGCTTTCGCGGGGACGAACGGACGAGGGTTTTGTGCACGCTTCCCATTCTCCGTTCGTGCCCGCGCAAGCGGGCACCCCAGTTTAAGCCGGCACAGCGTCAGCACTGGATCCCGCTGGAGCCTGTGCTCGGCCAGCCGAAGGCTGGACCCGAGTACGGGGATGAACGAGATGTGTAACCGCCAGTAACCAGACCGAATTCACCCTCAGGCGCGCGCGTGAGCCGCGTCGACCGGCACGCAAGCGAGCGAAATCTGCTCGATATGGCGGTGGTCGGTGCCGCAGCAGCCGCCGAGCACGCTGAAGTGCCCGAACTGCCGGCGCAGCGCGCCGTAGCGACGGCCGAGATCGACCGGATCGCCGCTGTCGAGATCGGGTGCGGCGTCGAGCTCGGCATGACTGCGCGTCGATGCATTTGCCCGCAGGCCGCGCAGACGCGCGGTCCACGCTTCGCCCTTCCGCAGCGCGTCGGTGAAATGGGTGGGATGGGCACAGTTCAGCATGTAATAGGCGGGCGCGTTGCCGGTCTCGCGATCGGTTTGCTCGATGGCGTCGCGGATCGTCTGCCCGCTTGGCAGCTTCCCGTCGATCTCGACCGTGAATGAAATCACCGACGGCATGCCGGCGCGCCTGCACGCGCGCGCCACGCCGATGCCCTCCTCGGCATAGTTGATAGTGAAGGCGCTGATGAGATCCGCCTCGGTATCGCGGAACACGTTCACCTGCCAGCCGTGATAGTCCTCGGCCTCGGCGGTGGTCATCGCCTTGTCGATCTTGTAGCCGTCACCGCGCGGCCCGATGTTGGCGGAAATCACCATCGGCATCTGTGCAGTTTCGTGCTTGTTCCGCAGTTCCGCCATCAGCTTCACCGCCGCACGGTTCACGTCCGCGAGTTGCGCGCGCGAGTAGCCGAGCTTCTCGGCCCAGTCCGGGCTGGCGCGCCAGGTGGCGCCTTCCAGCAGGAACCCGGTGCCGTTGCGCTTTGCGATCGCAATGTACCGCTCGTAGTAGTCACGAATGACGGTTGTGCCTCTCTCGCTCTTGAGCAGGTCGAAGCTCGCGAACAATGGCAGGTCGATCCCGTCGTGGAAGATCAACGTGGTCTCAAGCCCGCCGTCGGTGAGAAACAGGCCTCCCGACATTTGCGGTAACGCATTGCGGTATTTCGACATGGCACGTTCCGTTGTTCATGAATGACTTGGCTTGCGGGACACCTATCGCGCATGCCGCCGCCTGGTAAGCCTACTCGCGGTCAAGCCAAGCCGGATTTTTTTGCGTGAAATTCTAACGGGATAATCGCGGGGCGCGGCGTTTCGGCGCGGCGGCGGGCGCGCAACTGCACTCATGGTACAGTCCGCCATGCTCGATAATGTTCCCCGCAAGAGCGTCGATACACGGGAGCGGCTGCTTGAGCTCGCGGAAAGCGCCGTTCTCGCCAAGGGCTTCGCGGCGACTTCGATCGACGAGTTGATCGCGGCAGCCGGCATTTCCAAAAGCGGCTTCTTTTATCATTTCAAGGACAAGGGCGAGCTCGCCAAGGGGCTGCTGGTGCGGTACCTCGAGCAGGATCGGCAGCTGCTCGAAGACATTTTCCGGCGCGGCGACGATCTCGACGAAGA
>JBKPLN010000465.1:0-2407 GCA_046731635.1 Pseudomonadota bacterium
CCGTACCGGTGTGCGCACAGGCTCAAAAGCCGTGGGTAACCAAGGATGACGCACAGAAAGTCGTGATCGAAGCTTCCGACTTTCGATGTGGGTAGTCGTCGGGTGGAACTACTGCTTGCGTTGTCTTGCAGCGCACACTTGGATGGGATACGCACAAAGCGACCGGAATTCCTAACGGCCGGCCCGGCGTCACGCTTGCCCGGCCATGATGTTTCCACGTGCATCGCTCGCGGCCAACTGAGGGCTCGACCATGGACGCCAAGACCAGCGCCAAGAATAAAACCGGCACGCTGACGGTCGGTAACAACAATTGGGACTTTCCAATCCTGCCCGGCACGGTCGGTCCGGAGGTTGTCGACATTTCGAAGCTGTACAGCCAGGCCTGGATGTTCACCTACGATCCCGGCTTCACCTCAACGGCGAGTTGTGAATCGAAGATCACCTACATCGACGGCGATGAAGGTATCCTGCTTTATCGCGGCTATCCGATCGAGCAACTGGCTGAGCACGGCGACTTTCTGGAAACCTGCTACCTGCTGCTTTATGGCGAGCTACCGACGAAGGCGCAGAAGGCCGACTTCGACTATCGGGTGACCCGCCACACGATGGTTCACGAGCAGATGAGCCGATTCTTCCAGGGCTTCCGCCGTGACGCGCACCCGATGGCGATCATGACGGGCTGTGTCGGGGCACTGTCGGCCTTCTATCATGACTCCACCGATATCTCCGATCCGCATCAACGCATGGTCGCTTCGATGCGAATGATCGCGAAAATGCCTACACTCGCAGCGATGGCCTACAAATATTCTATCGGCCAGCCATTCGTGTATCCGAAGAATGACCTCGACTATGCCTCCAACTTCCTGCGGATGTGCTACGCGGTCCCAGCTGAGGAATACAAGGTAAACCCAGTCCTGGCGCGCGCCATGGATCGCATTTTCATCCTGCATGCCGATCATGAGCAGAACGCATCGACTTCAACTGTGAGGCTTGCCGGCTCGTCGGGCGCAAATCCGTTCGCGTGCATCGCGGCCGGCTGTGCATGCTTGTGGGGCCCCGCCCACGGCGGCGCCAACGAAGCCGCTCTCAACATGTTGCGGGAAATTGGCTCCGTCGACCGTATCCCCGGGTTCGTTAGACGCGCGAAGGACAAGAATGATCCCTATCGGCTGATGGGCTTCGGCCACCGGATCTACAAGCACTACGACCCGCGCGCGAAAATCATGCAGAAGACCTGCCACGAAGTCCTGGCCGAGCTCGGCATCAAGGACGATCCGCTTCTTGACGTTGCGATGGAGCTGGAGAAAGTCGCACTGCATGACGACTATTTCATTGAGAAGAAGCTCTATCCGAATATCGATTTCTATTCGGGCATCACCCTCAAGGCGATGGGCTTCCCGACCACCATGTTCACGATGCTCTTTGCCGTCGCGCGCACAGTCGGCTGGATCGCACAGTGGAAGGAAATGATCGAGGACCCGCAGCAAAAAATTGGCAGGCCACGCCAGCTCTATACCGGTGCAACGCGTCGGGACTACGCGCCGATCTCGCGCCGGAAATAATTCGGCGACCTTTGCCATTACCTTTGCCGTCGAAGGCAGGTCCCCTAGGGTCAAAAAATTGAAAGCATAGAAAGAACGGGGATTTGTGGGTTCCCGTTGTAGCCGCGCCGCACCTCACCCGCTACGGTTTTGCCGGCAACCGAAAAGCGATGTCGGGGGTGAGACTAATGGATTGGGCGCGTATTCTGGCCTTCGTCACGGGGACGGTGGACCAGGAGCTACTGGCGCGCATCGAATATCTGGCCGCGGAAAATCGCATCCTGAAGGCCCAGTTGAAAGTGTTGTGTGTACCGAAAACCTTATCCGTATTGATTAGCTGACGGAATCACCTAACGTTAGCTGATAATGTTCTCACTGTTCTGCTTCCTCCTGGCGATTTTGGCCTTACCATTCAAGTCGAAGAGCCGGCTTGAGGCAGAGAATGCGGCACTACGACATCAGCTGGTCGTTTTGCGGCGTAAGATGCGCGGCCGAGTCCGGCTCACGAACAGCGATCGCATGTTCTTTATCCAACTGTATCGATGGTTTCCGTCGGTCCTGAAGGTCATCACGGTCATCCGGATCCGCGCGAAGAACCGTCACCTTCCGGTCATTTGTAGCTTCTCTGCAAATAGGTTCGAGCCATCATTTGCGGTAATCTTTGATTCCGGTAGTCTCAAACTCAAGTAAACCGGTGACCAAATGCAAATCCAGGACGCCAAGAAAAAGCGTAGAATTTAACCAACGAGTTAAAATCTAACATCGTCGGCAAAGGACGAGGTCTGGGAGGAAGCGGAATGACCGCAACGAACGCCAATTTCTTGCAACGCGCGACGCAGTCGGCCTGGGTGCGCCCGGTGCTATTC
>JBKPLN010000466.1:0-1396 GCA_046731635.1 Pseudomonadota bacterium
GAGCAGGACCAGCCGTTGCTGAAATCGGTCGTGGATGGCGCTTTCGACGGCATCCTCATCACCGACCACGCCGGCCGTGTGTTCTATGCCAACTCCACTTATCTCGACCTGATCGGGGCGACCGGCATCAATAATGTAAGACCCATAGAGCGCGTATTCATGGGCGATCCGGACGTATCGGAATCGATTTACCGGTTACTCAAAGCCGCGCGAGAGGGCCGGCGGCTTCAGGAGGAGGTGCGCATTCCTAGCGCAGCCGGGGAGACCGGTCGCTGGTTAAGGATGCGCGTCAGGCCGCTGGGCGACACGCGGCGGAACGCCCGCATGACAGTATGGTCGATTGGCGACGTCACGCGCGAACGCGAACGACAGGAAAATGTTTTTCAGGAACTTCAGCATGCAATTGACTATCTCGACCATGCGCCGGCCGGCTTCTTTTCTGTCGATGCGGCTGGCGACATTGTCTACCTGAACGCGACTCTCGCGGCGTGGCTTGACCAGGATCTGGCCCAGGTGGGTGCCGGCCCGCTGAAACTCGGCGATATTATTGCAGGCGAAGGCGCGGCCCTTCTCACCATGCTGAACGCCGCACCAGGAGAGGTGAAGACCGAAGTATTTGATCTCGACCTGAGAACACGCGGCGGTAAGCCCGTTCCGGTGCGGTTATTTCACAAGGTTGCATTCGGCGCCGACGGCTCGCCAGGTCCTTCCCGCACGCTTGCTCTTAACCGCGCGAGAGGGGAGGGAAACGACCCACAGCGGGCCGCGGAAGTTCGCTTCATGCGATTTTTCCAGACCACGCCGATGGCCATCGCCACCGTGGACAAGACGAGCCGCATCGGGCGCAGCAATGCGCGTTTTGCAACGACTTTCGAAGGGCTCCTCAGGAGCGAGGACCGTTCTATTTTGTCAGTCGTCATAGAGCGGGACCGGCCGGCGCTCGAAGCTGCGATTCGCAAAGCAGCCGAAGGCCAAAGCGACATCGCGCCGGTGGAAGCTGCATTGACGGGCAGTCCAGAGCGCTGGGCAACCTTCTTCGTGCTGGCCGTCGACGAAGAGGATCGGGACGTCGAAGCCGCGATCGTATATGCGTTGGAAACAACGGCGCAACGAACGCTCGAGAACCGCTTTCAGCAGCAACAAAAGATGGAATCGGTTGGACACCTCGCGGGCGGCATCGCCCACGATTTCAACAATGTCCTGTCGGCCATCATGATGGCAACCGATTTTCTGCTCAATGCTCACAAACCGACCGACCCGTCCTTCAAGGACATCATGCAGATCAAGCAGAATGCCAATCGTGCGGCAGCGCTCGTGCGGCAATTGCTGGCATTCTCGCGCAAACAGACTTTGCGGCCGCAAGTGCTCGACCTCGGCGAAACGCTCAGTGACCTGG
>JBKPLN010000467.1:0-2649 GCA_046731635.1 Pseudomonadota bacterium
GTGTGACGTGTTGTCGTCCGCAACAAAGCCGCCCTGCTGCTCTATCTGCTCGGCATGATAGGCAGCCTGCGCCATCAGCATCTCGGTGAGCCCCTCGGCAGCAACTCGGCGGCTGTCCTCGCGTACATACGCCAAGGTCTCTGCGAGCAGCCAAGACGCCGCCTCGGCAACCACAGACGGCTCTGGTCTTGACTCCTTTATGCACCGCCAAAACTTGCGGAGTAGGTCCTCAACTTGCTCCTTCTGAGACTTCATCTGCTTCCCTCCCTCACAAGATGATTAGGGTTACGACGGGGGATTTTGTGCCCGATCGGTCGACTCGGATTAGCCCGGCCTTCTCCAACTGACGCAAGGCCCGCGCCTTCGCGTGACGTCCCACCCCGCGGATTTGCAGCCGCCCATTAGGCAGTTTGAATGTATTGCTGCCCTGTTCCCAGGCCAGATCCGCCAGCCATACCCAAACCATCGCCTTCGGCGTTCGCGTAGCCTTTGCGGCGTGCTCGGCCCACCAGAGCGGCACCTTCACAAACTTGTCTATTCGACGCTTCCTATTTGACATTAGCCGCTTCCTCCTCATTAGGCTGTTGCGATTGTCGGTATTGCGCCAGTAGATCGAGCACGTCCGTCCAGACGGACGCCGCGGCTGTCGGCATAGCGATCAGGGTGGCGGACGATGGTTGCATCAGTGCGCAGCTCGCTGCGGGGATCGGCGGTGCCGAGCACGACGCGGGCAGCTCGGCGCATGATCTCCTGGGTGAGCGCGACATCGGCTTCGATGCGGTCGAGCGGCGCCTCGATCACCAGCGCGTCATGGACCGATCCGCACAAGTTGATCCCGCGGCGGTGTGCCCAGACGCAGGCCAGCCGCATGGTGTCCGCGCCGCTTCCCTGGATCGGGTAGTTACCGATCGAGCGCGCATTTAATTCCGTGATCCCGGTGCGGCAGGCCCAGCCGAGCGGCGTGCGCATGCTGCCCTGGTCAAGTGCGTGCGCAATCCAGTCCTCTGTCCAGGCCCAGAATCGATTGAACAGCCCGCGGTGCTGACTGAGCATTTCGTTGGCGACGAATGTCGACACGCCCAGGCGCTGCGCCAACGTCTCGGTCTGCATCTGGTACTGCGCACCAAGGCAGCCGACCTTGTAACGTTCGTGTACGCTTTTGTGCGTCTGCTTCGTAGCCGTCTCCGGCGCTTCATCAAAGCGCTTGGCAAACTCAATGTAGGGACTGCCGGACGCATAAAGATCTACCATCGGTTGGCAGCCGGCGAGCACTCCAGCGATCTGGAATTCCATCGACGACCAGTCGAGATAGGCGATAGCGCGTCCCGGTCCAGGTTTGATCAGCGAGCGCAGCCATGCCGCCGGCGAGAAGATCCACTCCGCTGCCTTCGGCTGCGAGCGCGAGGTCTTTGACTGGAATGGCCAGAGGACAGTGCGGTTGCGGCCGTCGTCACCTACAGCGAGCTTGATACGGCGCATCTTATCGCGGGTGTGTCGGAGTTGCCGAAGCTGGTCCAACACCGGCCAGCTTTTGCACATGCTCTCCCAGGTCTTCTTGCGCAGATCGATCTTGCCGTTGTCCTCCTTGCGGGGCCAATCAATGCCCAGGCGCACGCAGCACTCTTCGAACTTCGCGCTGTTGAAATGCCACTCACCATCCAGGCCTTTGACATAGACGCCGTATTGCGCGTCGAGCTTGGGCACCAGGGCGTCCCGCACGAAGGCCCAGGCGCGCTTGTCGGCGAGCTGCGGAAATATATCCATGTCGATCGGCACGCCGCGGTGCTCCATGGCGGCCGACACGGCGGCAAACTCGCCCCAATGCAAGGCGGTTGCGAGTTCGACCTGCGGGAGGAGTTTCTCCAGCAACCCTTCCAGGTGCTCGGTATCGCTTAAGCAGTAGTCCAGGATCTTCTCGCGCTCCTCGAAGGCGAACGGCCACCCCTGAAGGATCCGCTCGCGCATGTCGTCCTTGTATCTGGCGCTGATCGGGTCGAGTCCGAAGTAGGCCAACGCACCGATCAGACCTTTCCCTTGCGGCGTCTCTCTACCGTTGACGACGCAGCGAAACATCGGTGATAGGTCCAAGATTTTTTTAGGAAGCGGCCAGCCAAGCGCCATGTGGCAGGCGCATTCGGCATTGGCGACGAAGCAGACGAACAGTGCGTCCCCGTCAATGCGGTACGGCGGCCGCGAGCCGAGTTCGGTGCGCCACAGACGGAGCGTCTGCCCCGTGCGCAACTCTCGCGCACAGAGGCAGACGACGTCGGGGCGCTCGCCGGCTTTCGAAATGAATTCGAAGTCGGCGAGCCAGATCTGCTTGAAGGGCAGCTGATCAATCACGGTCGCGTGCCGCCCATTTCTTGAAGAGCAAATGCTCGGTGCTATCGACCAATCGACCTTTGTCGCGGAAGGCGAGACGGAAGATCTTCGCAGGCTTAAGCTCCGGCCAGATCGGATCCGCGAAGCGGTCGGCCGGCGCAGGGAAGACTTTGTAGACCTTGTTCTCTTGATCGGTATAAAGCCGCACCCACTGCTTCATGCCCTCGATCAGCCCGATCTCTTTCGTGCGGGCGTACTCATTGTCGGTGTTATAGTTGACCGGAATGAGCTTGACGGCTCCGCGCTGCGTTACGGTCTGGTAGAGCG
>JBKPLN010000468.1:0-5733 GCA_046731635.1 Pseudomonadota bacterium
CCTTTGGCCATCGCAGTTTGAGCACTCAGACTTACCAACGCACCAAATGTAAAGGCGACTGTAAGTACTTTGACAAAGTTCGTTGTCATAAGGCGCGCTCCTATACGCAAAGAAAACGCGCGCCTGGGTACTGAGTTCCAATGTCTGGTTTTGGAGGTAAAGCGAACGTAGAGCCCGCCTTCCTCCGCCCTCGATGATGCGTGTATCGTCGGGCGGTCCCACTGGAATCGGCAGCGGATACTAATTTTCGCGGAGGAATACGGCCTTGGCCTCGTATGCGCAGAGCGACCGCTTGTTGATGGGCTCGCCGCTGCGCCGCCGCGGGGTGTGCCTCGCAACCGGCGCAGCGGCGATCGTCGTGCTAGCCTTCGCTACGATCGTCCACCTCGGCCTGATCGGGGGCATGCGCGCCGACGTCATGGCCGTGTACCTGCAAGCACTTGTGCTATCGAGCTTGCTGTCGGCGGTGCCGCTCGCTGTGCTGTGGTATCTCGACCGGCGCGAGCGCGAGACGCCATGGCTCTTCGCCGCCGCCTTTCTGTGGGGCGGGTGCATTGCGACCACGCTCGCTTTGCCGGTCAATACTGCTTTCTTTCTGTTCGTCGACACCATCGTCGCGCAGGAGCCGGTCATCAGGGAGATCCTAGGGCCGGATGCGGCGATGTTGTTGGCCGCGCCGATTTCCGCGCCAATCGCCGAGGAGATCGCCAAGGCGCTGGGCGTGCTGGTGCTGTTCTCGTTCCTGCGCGCCGAGTTCGACAACATGCGTGACGGTATCGTCTACGGCGCGCTGGTCGGAGCCGGCTTCAACTGGTTCGAGGCGGCGCTCTATGTGGCGCAGAACTACGCCGAGCACGGCGTGGCGACTTATGGCCTGCAGCTTGGCGCCCGTTACGCGCTGTTCGGACTTGGCGGGCACGCGATGTTCACCGCCATCTTTGGCGCGTTCCTTGGCTTCGCGACTCAAACTCGACACAGGTGGTTGCGCGTGCTCGCGCCGCTTGCCGGATTGACGCTCGCGATCGCGGCGCACATGCTCTACAACATCCTGCCGCTCGTCGCAGCGTTGGAGAGCGCCGGCGCCGGAGAGCCGGCACGGAGTGAACCGTTTCCCGACATGGGCTTTGTCGAAACATTCGTCAGCAGCAGTTTGCTTCAGCTCGTGATTTTCCTGCCGTTCCTTTTGATACTGGCGATTGCGCTGTGGCGCAGCGGGGTGTGGGAGCGCCGCGTGATCCGAGACGAGTTGGCCGATGAAGTTGGCCGCACGGTGAGCGCAGACGAGTACCGCGACATTGTCGGCGATCGCATGTTCCGCACCCGACGCATCGACCGGCTGCAGCCCCGCGTGTCGGCGGCGCTGGTGAACGCGCAGCACGAGCTCGCGTTCCGCAAGCGCCACGTGCGCGACTCGGGTGAAAATCCGGAGCACGATCCGCTCATCGCGGGTTGGCGCGAGGAAATCGGACGCCTCCGGGAGATGGTTTAGCTTTGTATGCTTCAGCGGGGCTTTGAGGGCGCGATGTAGCCGGCGGTGACTTCGTCCTTGTGGGCGGCGAAGGCTGCCAGGACTTCGGCTTTCTCGCGCTTCGGGACCTTGGCAAAGTCCAGGCTCCGTCCGAGTTCTGCTGCGACCTCATCAAATTCTGCGGGGGAGATGCGGAGGTCCCGATGGGCTTCCTCCAGGCCAAGCGGCGTCTTGCCGCGCTTGGTGGCCGTGAACTGGAAGGGTCCACCCGACACGTTACAGACCCAGAGCGTCCGCATGAACTTGAGGCCCGGCAATCTTTCGAGGTTCTTGGTGTGCCATTCGCGCAGCTGCGGGTTCTTGGACTTCTGGCCGACGGTGGGGTTCTTTACCACGGCGTCGCTGAAATGGTCCACTACCGCTGCGATAGCGAACACGCCACCCAGCCGTTCGTACAGACTTTTTTCTGGCACGGTTTGCGTGGCCTGCGCATGGGCGCTATCCACCGTCGCCAATACAGTCATCGGGGCGGTGGTTACCGCCAGTCCTGCGACCACGCTTCGCCTTGTGATAGAGCTCGAAACAGATCGTGTCGCGGTCACCTCGGTGGTCCGGGCAACAGAACGCGGCAAGGCCGACTTAGACGATTGCATGGGAACCTCCTTCGTGACGACCATCAGGCTGTGTCGTGCATCAGCGGGAATTTGATGCAGCGGAGGGTCAGAGGTTCCCGAAAATCAATTGGCGCAGATACAGGCCCTGCTCTGTCCGCTTTGGGTCAACCCGAGCAAACCTGGTAACGGATTTCCAGCGCAGGCGGAGCCGCGAATAACTCATGCGAGTTTGCGTGTACGCTCTGCCGCCAGCAAGACTTTGAGGTCGTGCGGTGCCAGTACTCGACTTGACTCAATTTACTTCAAAGGCAAGTTTAACTGCTCGACGTCTCCTGCCGAAAATGCTTCCCCCAATGATGGGCCCTCGTTGAGGCGTAGAGCAATGTCGTCCAAAGGTAAGTTTCCCTTCCTGGCAGGCGTTTTTCTAATCTGCATGTGCGGATTGATGCTGCAAATCATCGTGACGAGAGTTCTCTCGGTCATTTCTTATTATTATCTTGCCTTCTTTGCTATCGCCATGGCGATGTTTGGCATGACTGCTGGATCTCTCTTTATCTATTTTCGGCAGTCTCTGTTTCCCAGACAAAGACTGTATGAGAATTTGGTCTGGATCTCCTTGGCCTTTGCAATATCGGTCGTCGTGTCGGCAGTGATCGCGATCACGACGGTGCTCACCGGTTTCTCAAGAAATACCGAGCTTCTCATGACGGCGGTGCAGTGGGGCAAGCTGGTGTTCATTCTGGCGACCCCATACATCTTTGCCGGGATGGCGATCGCCCTGGCATTGACGCGCAGTCCGTTTCCGGTGTCGCTCGTCTACGGTGTCGACCTTGTCGGGGCGGCAACCGGCTGTCTCGTCGTTTTGGCCGTTTTGACGCTGATCGATTCCGTATCAGCCTGGTTTCTGGTCGGCGCTTTCGGAGCCCTGGCAGCAGTTTTTTTTTCGAAAGCGTGCCGTTTCGCAAGTCGGGCGGAAGAACCGCAGTTGGCAATCGCGCGCGTCCCCGTTCTGGCACGGCCATGGATTCATGCCGTCGGGTTTGCTGTCCTCGCATTGGCAAACGTCGCAATCCAGCCGTATGGCCTGAAGCTCTCAATGGTGAAGGAGCAACTCGAGTCTGCGGAGACTGCCCCGATCGTTCTCTGGAATTCGTTCTCGCGCATCGACGTTGGCCAAACCAAGCGATTGCCGTCAATGTGGGGACCGTCGCCGACGATGCCGGCGATCGAATTTGAGGAACGCAATATGCAGATCGATGGATCTGCAGGAACTCCGATGTATCGCTTCGACGGTGATTTATCGAAGCTTGAATTCCTCAAATACGATATCACGAACCTGGCTTATTCAATTCGTCGCGATGGACGAGCGGCAGTGATCGGTGTCGGCGGCGGCCGTGATCTGCTTTCGGCAAAGTATTTCGGATTCCAGGATGTCACCGGGGTGGAGCTCAATCCGATACTCGTCAAGCTGCTGACCGACAGCTTGCGCGACTACAATCGCGTTGCAGACCTCCCGGGCGTACGGCTTTACGTCGATGAGGGACGAAGCTGGTTCGAGCGTTCGGATCAACATTTCGATTTGATCCAGATGAGCATGGTCGATACCTGGGCAGCGACGGGAGCGGGCGCGTTCTCACTTTCCGAGAACGGCCTCTATACGGTTGAGGGATTCCGCGTCTTTTTCAGGCATCTCACGCCGACGGGCGTGTTCACCGTATCGCGCTGGTATTCCCCCGGCAACATTGGTGAGGCCGGGCGCATGGTAAGCGTCGTCGTCGCTGCTCTCCGCAGCGAGGGCATCGGCGATCCGCAAGCGCATCTTTATCTCGCAGTTACCGACAACCTTGCGACCCTGATTGTATCGCGCGCGCCTTTCAGCGCAGCCGACCTCTCAACCTTGACCGCAACGGTCGACTCACTTCGGTTCAAGGCTATCATGCGCCCCGGGACTCCCCCCGCCTCCTCAGTCATGGCGGCCATCCTTGAGGCACGAACCCCCGAAGCGCTGGAAAATCTGTCGACCGCCTATCAACTCGATTTGACTCCTGCCCATGACGATCGGCCGTTCTTTTTCGAGCAGCTTCGGATAAGCGATCCGAGGGCTCTGCTGAATGCCATGAGAGCGGACGAGGGCGTAATCCGCGGTAATTTCAAGGCCATATCTACGCTCGCTATTATCATCGTCCTCTCGGTACTACTGGTCGGCGCAACGATACTCGTTCCGTCGCTGCCGTCGCTCCGCCATGTCGAACTGCCGATCGCCTTGCTTGGCTCGGCTTATTTCCTGCTGATCGGTCTCGGGTTCATGTTTGTGGAAATGGGGCTCATTCAGCGGATTTCCGTGTATCTCGGTCATCCCATCTATGGCCTCGCTATCGGACTGTTCGGCATTATCGTGTCGACCGGCTTCGGCAGTCTCCTATTATCGCGCATGTCTCTGTTGACCGGGACACGATTGCTCGTATGGGTCGGCCTGCTTGGCATTTACATAGCCGCCCTGCCTTATTGGCTCTCTGCTCTTATCAACGTGTTCGCCTCGGCGCCGCTACCCGTGCGTGCGATGGTAGCGCTTTTGGCGATCGTCCCATCCGGCGTGCTGATGGGGTTCGGATTCCCGACAGGAATGCAGATCGTCAATCACATCGACCAGCGCCCTACCCCATGGTTCTGGGCAGTCAACGGAGTCGCAGGAGTACTTGCATCAGCGCTGGCAGTAACCATCAGTATCGAGTTCTCGATCAGCGCAACGTTGTGGTGTGGTGCAGCCTGTTATTTTCTTCTCGGCCCGATTGCAGTCATGCTCTCCAAAATCGGGGTCGAAGCGCAACAATTGAAGGCAAAGCTTGCTTAATCTTGCCTGCAGGGGCGAGCCCGCATTGGGTCATTGGCGGACAGTCCAGACGTCAAACTCATGTCCGCTCTACGCCGGAAAGCGGACTCGGCACTGCGAATGGAATGTCTGTACTTGGAGTGAGATCGGAAAGCGGAACGCTCAACTTGCAGACAAGCCCGGTTGGAGCCAAAGTGGCGTCTACTTTTCCGCCAAATTGTTCGAGTGCGCGCAAGAATAGCCGCGTCCCGAAGCCGCGATGATTTGAAACGGTGACTGGCGGTCCCTCACTTTCACGCCATTCAAGATTCAGCCAAGGATCGGAGTGTGACCAACGGACTGATATTTTGCCGACCGAATGCGATAACGCTCCGTACTTCGCTGCATTGGTGGCGAGCTCGTGAAATAACAGCGCCATCGTCAACGCCAGTTTTGGGGACAGCAAAATTTCCGGACCGTCAATCGCTATTCTCGCTGCGTCATACGGCCGGAGTTCGGTGGACAGTATATCGGCAATTCGAGCGCCTTTGCCTTGAGCGGCAATAATAAGATCGTCGGTTGCTCTGAGTGAGCCAAGGCAGTTTACAATTTCATCTCTTGCCTGTGGGTCTTCGCGAAGTCGCAAACTAACTATTGATTGGATTGTAGCGACCTTGTTTTTAAGCCGATGCGCAAGTTCTTCGACTGCCAATTCGCGAAATTTCTGCTCGTCTTCGAGGCGCTTCGTCAGCCTTCGATAATGCTCTGCCGCCCACACAATAATGAGACTCATAATAAGGTAAGCTATCAGGCTGATTTGTCCCTGTCTCTTATACACATCT